>DATEMG010000218.1:0-8694 GCA_035275805.1 Blastocatellia bacterium | reverse complement strand
TCGCCCGAAAAATCGCTCTGGCGCGCGGCGTGACATAAATTTGCCGCGAGTTGTTGAAGGCGGGCCGGGTCGTTACACTATGCACGGCAATTTCGGCTCCCCGAAAGGATTTGTGGATGGTGTTAAAGGTTTCGATTCTGCGCCTCCCACGCGCAAAAAGGTCTCTCTTTCTTTCTCTCCTTCTGTCGCCTCTTTTCATCCTGCCGGCCGCGAAAGCCGTCGCGCCTCCTTCATCGCCGTGGTCCGCGAAATTCGATAGCCGTGCGCTCTTTCACCAAACGACCGAACTTGGCGCATTGATCGTCGGGACTGAAAAATCGCTCTACGCCGTGGACGGCGAAACGGGAGAGATATTGTGGCGTCGCAAGGACATTCGGTTGGACGAATCGGACGTCGCGCCGGTAGTCGGGACCGACCTGTTGCTGCTCAGTTTTGAAAAAGGGGGAAAGACCCGCGTCGAGGGCGTCGATCTGATGTCGGGCAATGTTTTGTGGCGCAGCGACAAGATCAAAGGCGGCGTGATGCAGATGGCCGTCGATCCGGAGAATGATCTGGCCGCAGTCGTCTTCGTTCGTGACGCCAAGGCCGGGCCGAAAGCGGGCTTCAAACGACGACCCACGCTCCACCTGTTGAACCTTGCCACGGGCGATGAGTTGTGGAAGCGCGATCTGGAGAGCGAGGTCGAGATGACGCCAGCTCGCTGGAGCGGGGACGGCGACGAGACCTTCTACACGCTCGATAACTATCGCGCGCCGTTCTTCCTGGACGGCCGGTTGTGGCTCTTTTACGAAGGCGTGACCTCGCTGGACGCGCGCACGGGTAAGGAAGGGATCAGAGAGAAGTTTCGCGTCAATGAAGAAGGGCTGGCTTTGACTGAAGCCGATCCAGTCGTCGACGAGCGGCATATTTATGTTTCGGGGCGCGGGCGCGTGCGGGCGATCGCGCGCGAGACGGGGCGCGAGGTCTGGGAGGCGAAAGACCTGGGGCTGACGCCGGAAATGATTCTGGCGGGCGGTCTGCTCTTCGTCAGAACCGGCGGACAGTTCACGGGGTTGAAAGACGGCGAGGTCGTCGAGCGCGGGCCTTATGGCGTCAGCGCGGTCGATCCGTCGAGCGGAAAAATACTCTGGCGTTATCGCGGCGCAGACAAAGGCATCACGAACCTCGCGCTGGCCGACGCCTCGACCGCGCTCGTCGCCGACCGCGACGAGTTGATCGCGATTGACGCATCGAACGGCAAGGCGGTCAAACGTCTGAAGCACCGCATTGACCGCGCGGCCTTCGTCCTGATCAACGAAGAAAGGCAGGCCGTCGTCGGCGGTCGGAATGAGATTGCGGGGTTCGACATGACGCGTGGCGGGGAAGCCGTCTGGCGCGCCCGCCACGACCCGCCGGGGCGAGGCGTTCTGCGAACGATAGGGGCGATCACGGCGCGCGCCGCTTCGATTTATTTTCGCTACGGCGGGGTCGCTACGACGGCCTTTCGCGGCGTTCAACTCGCCCGCGGCGTGAGCGCGCTGCGGTGGTCGGGAGTGGCTTCGCGCGCGGTTATGCCTAACCTGACCGATTACGCCGCCGGCGCCGCGCGGGAGTACGTCACGTCGCAGGTAAAAGGCTACGGCGTTATCTCGCGCGCCGATCTTGCGCAGCGGGCCGTTCGCGCGGCGCGCGCGCGGACGATCACGGCGCAAATTTCAGTAGATGTCGATGTCGAAGAGAGGTTAATGGATCGACTCGATCCCTCGCGCCAACTCGACAAGCTCTCGCGTTTTCTGTGGCGGCGACAGCAACTGGCGACTCTGCGCGGCCAGTTTATGTACTTTTACACCGAGCTGAAACCTGAAGGCGGGCGCGGATTGGCTGGCGTCAATCTGAACACGGGCCAGACCGAGCGGATAGTCTCGCTGGATGATCTCGATTACAGGTTCTCGAACGACGAGACCGTTGGGCTGATTTACGTCGCGAAAGATAATCGTTTGACGGCTCACAAGATCATTTCGCGTTGACCTTGCCGACTTTCTTCTCCAGATTCTTCACCTGGTACTGAGACGGGGAAACGTAAGGTCCCGACGTGCATTGGCGGTAAGCTTCGAGCGCCCGCTCCAGTTGATTCATTTTTAGGTAGGTCGAACCGAACAGGTAATAGACGTCCTTGTCGCCCGGATCGAGTTTCTTGACGTACTCGAACTCCTGTAGCGCCTCCTGGTAGCGGCCAGAGCTCAGGTAGTTGATTCCCTGGGCTTTATGTTCGGCGGCGCTGGTTCCGCCGGCGGCCTGTTTTTCCTGTGGGGGTGTTGGCGTAGGCTTCGCGGCCGCCTGCTGTTGCGGATTTGAGGCGGACTCATTGTTACGAACAGCGGGCGATTTGACCTCGCCGATTGAGGAACCTGGTTGTGGCCTGGTTTGCGATTGAGCCTGATTATTCGCGTCGACGCCGGACGGCGGGCTTGGTTCCTGACTGGCCTGCTGATTGGCCTGAGGAGCAATGGGCTGCGGCGATGTAGACGGTTCGACTTTGTCAACAGGCTGAGTCCCAGCCTGAGCTTCTGACCCCCTGCGCGAGTTGACAATTAAGAATGCCACCGCCACCAGCGCCAAACCCACCACAACACCGATCGCCGCGGCCAGCGCCAATTTCTTCCTCCCTCCAGGATTCCCTCCTGGCTGTTGGGCCGATGGCTGTTTTTCCTGCGCCGGTTCCGTCTGTTTTTTTGACGATTTTGCGGCAGTTGTAGGGGCGATAGCCTCGATAACCTCCGTCGCCCTCTCTTCAACCCGCGCCGTGATTATCATTCGCGGCATTTCTTCCGTTTCATAAGAAGGCGGCGTTATCGCCGGAATTACTTCGGTGGCGAAAGCTGTCTGATCACTTTGTTCTCCGGGTAAGCCTTTGGTCTCCTGATCGCTTAGGTCCCCGATCTCCGCGCCGTCCACCGTCGCGCCACAAGTCGTGCAGAATTTCGCTCCTGCTTTGGTCAGGGCGTTCCCACATTGTTTGCAAAACTTCTTTGTCATGGTTTTCCTTTCCGTGCATCTGTGACGTCTTAAATTATTTTCGGCTTTTAGACGCCCCAACCCCTCTAACAAATTAAGGAACGATACATCATTTAATTAGACAGTAAAACATCAACACCAATGGAGGGAAATGTTAATGAAAAGACTTTTGATCTTCACAGCCTGTGTATTCGCCCATCTGGCCTCGATTATGGTCTTAGCGCAAGCCCCGCAAGGTCGCCCCGGCCCTCGCCAGCGCGGAGGACCTGACGGAGAAAGGCGGATGAAGCGCCTGGACATTAACAACGACGGCGCGGTTTCGCGCGACGAGTGGAAGGGAAAACCGGAAGCCTTCGGCAGGATTGACAAGAACGGCGACGGCTCGGTTACGCGCGAAGAGTTCGGCGCCGCCGCGCGCCGTCAGGCCGGTCGCATTAATAAAATGGACGCGAACAACGACGGACAAATTTCCCGCGACGAATGGAAGGGCAATCCGAAACGATTCGACCGCCTCGACGCCAACGGCGACGGCGCGATCACGAAAGAA
Organism: Blastocatellia bacterium; assembly: GCA_035275805.1. Lineage (GTDB taxonomy): Bacteria > Acidobacteriota > Blastocatellia > RBC074 > RBC074 > JAJVID01. The sequence goes on along the minus strand of DATEMG010000218.1, from coordinate 5,153 downwards.
GAGCTTCGCGGCGGCCGCGTGACCCGCAAATAAAGGCACAGGGACCGGGCGACAGGGCGACAGGGCGACAAGGCGAAAGATATTTCTTGTCGCCCAGTCGCCCAGTCGCCCAGTCGCCAATTCTACTATTTGATCTTCTCCCAATCCTTAAGGAAATTGGCAAGGCCGATGTCGGTCAGTGGGTGTTTGAGCAACTGTTCCATCACCTTGAACGGCATGGTGGCGATGTCCGCGCCGAGCCGCGCCGATTCGATCACGTGCAGTGTATGGCGGAGACTGGCCGCCAGAATCTGCGTGTTAAATCCGTAGTTGTCGTAAATTTCCCGAATCTCCCCAATCAATCCCATGCCTTCGTGGCCGATGTCGTCCAGGCGGCCGACGAACGGGCTGACGAAGGTCGATCCTGCTTTCGCCGACATCAGCGCCTGAGTGGCGTTGAAGATCAGCGTCTGGTTGATGCGGATGCCTTCTTTCGAAAGCGTGTGCGTGGCCTGCAATCCGGCTTTGGTCATCGGCAGTTTGACGTATACATTCGGGTGGATTTTCGCCAACTCGCGGCCTTCGGCGATCATGCCGTCGTATTCGGTGGCAACAACCTCGGCGCTGACCGAAGCGCCTTCCCAATTGAGGATTTCGCAGATTTTCTGAATGTGCTCCTTGAAATCCACGTTGCCCTCTTTGGCGATGAGCGATGGATTCGTGGTCACGCCGTCGAGTATGCCCAGACTCGCAGCTTCACGTATCTCTTTTAAATTTGCGGTATCGACAAAGAACTTCATTTTTTTACTCCTCAGAAGAATTTCGGGAGTAGGGAGTAGGGAATGGGGAGTTGGGAAGTTATTTCCCATTCCCCACTCCCTACTCCCCATTCCCCACTCCCCATATTTTCATTGTTTCAGGGCACGACTCGTGCGGAAAATCCCTGGGGGCGTCATGAATGGTAATTATAAGGCTCATCAGGCCTCTAAGTCTCATTATCAAGAGCGATCTACCAGGATTGTTTTGCCTTGCGCCGGTTCATTAGCCCGAAAATGGCCACCGTGACCAATGTTATCGTGGCGATGATCATCAGCGTCAGAACCAATGGCACGCCCGGGGGGGCGGGTTGGACCTCGAAATAAAGGGAATCGGCGCGCTCGACTTGCAAGCCGTCAGGCGTCGTGCCTCGCGCGACGACATCGACGGCGTAGACTCCGGATTCCTTCGGAACCCACACAGCGCGTTTTTTATCGCCGTCGTCCGTGAAATTGATTTCTTCGGTTCCGCCGTCGATGCGATGGATCAGGGCCTGAATGGCCGCCCCGGCCAGAGGGCGTCCTGCGAATTCCAGAGCGCTTGAGATCGTGATCGGTTGACCGGGCGTCGTGACCGATCGATCTGCCAGCGCCCGGAGTGTCGGGCCGCCGGCGACTTTGGCCGCGAACGCGTAATCGGCGCCTCTTCCGGGTGTACGCTCGGTCGCACGCAAGGTAACTTTCCATTCGCCAGACGCCGGATTGCTGAACCCATAACCGAGCGTGAAGAGCGCCGCCGGGTCCTTGCCTTCGACAAAGCCATCCACGTCGTGGCTAAGGTTGATGACATTGCCATTCGCGCTGCGAACTGTGACCGCAAGCGAGCGGGTCGTGTCATAGAGCAGGAAACTGGCCGCCGACAATTTGTCGAGGTAGATGACGACTTCGCGGCTGCTGCCGGCGTTGACGTGACCGGTGAATATCTTCGTGAACTGCTCCGGCGTCGCGCTCGAAGTGGGAGGCGCCGGAGCAGGCTCGTCGGGAAATTCTCCGGCCCGTCTTAGCAGGCTTATCAGGCGCGGCGCGACGAAGTCTTTGAAGTTTCGCTCCGATCCGGTCAGGTCGGCCTGGGGAAGCGACGACTCTGAGGTCGGCGCAGCGATGGCGGCGACGCTCGGACGGCTCGCTACCGGGTCGTTCGGCGGCGCCGCGCAGGGGGCTTTGAGCGGTTCGGAGATCGGGGCGCCTGCCAGCAAATGGAAGGGAACGTTGTGGCGGCGCGTGTTCTGGCGGCTGAAGACTTCGGACAGATACGCCGGGCGCAGTTCCAGCGTCGCCGGCAGATAGATTCCGAGCGACGCCGGGAGATTGGCGCAACCCGTCCCGCCGTACGGCGGACCCAGCAGGATCAGTTGCGCCACGTCGCGGTCTCCCATCAGGCGCTCAAGGTAATAACGTGAGACAAGGCCGCCCATGCCATGCGCCACCAGATCTACAGTCTGGGCCCCGGTCGCGCGTTTGACTCCCCCGACGTAGCGAGCAATCTCTTCTGCGTTCTGCGCGATCGTCTTCGTCCGTTTGAGCGGCTGCGACGGGTCGCCCAGGGACATCTCTCCCTCGGCCTGCCCGTCGCCGACCGCGAAGCCGCGCAAGCCCATGGCCGCCAGATAGCCGTCCTGCTTTGTGTACCCTGCCCACCCGGCGGCGTTCGACGCCAGGCCATGAACAAACACTACAGGGCGCGCGGAGACGCGCAGTTTCACAGTCCCTGAAAAATTGATCACCGCGGACAATTCCCTGTCGCCAGATTCGGCGCGAATCTCGCGCTCGGTCTTCCCCTTGCCGTCTTTGCCCCAATACCAGCCCCACGCGGGCGCGAGCTTTGTTTCGCAACTCTGAGCGCCGGGGGCGATGATGCATTTGTCGATCTGGCGCTCGTCGTCGGCGAACTTGAACGAAGCGACATAGGCCAGCTCGACAGCTTTTTCCAAAGTAATTTTCAGCTTCACGGCGTCGCCGTCGACGATCGAATCGATCCTGGCCGACTTGCCGTTCAACACTTCGACAGTCGCCGGACTGGCCGCGGCGGGTTTCACCGCTTTTTTCTTGACGTCGTCTCGCGGCATCTCAAACTGAATCCCGTCTTGAGCGCCGCCTTGCGGAGTCAGGATCGAAGCGGCTAGCAATAATCCGAAAGACAATGACAGAGCTTGAAACAAACGGCGCCGATTCATAAGGGCATCTCCTCGTAGACATTTAATCAGGGGGGGGCCAAGCCGGCGCTGAATATAACACGAATCGGCGTCCATTTATCCTCTTGCCCCGCCGAAAGAATCAATGTAGAAAAACATCCACGAAGCCGCGCGAAGTAATGCGAAGGTGTTTCTTTTCCTTTGTGTTTTCTTCGTGTAACTTCGTGGATGTTTTTCCGAGGAGACCAAAACGAATGTCGACACGCGAAGAAGCCTGGAACCTGTTGTGCGAATGGACCGAGGGCGACAGCCTTCGTAAACATGCGCGCGCCGTCGAACACGCCATGCGGACTTACGCCCGCAAATACGGCGAGGACGAAGAGAAATGGGGGATCGTTGGAATGCTCCACGATTTCGATTACGAACGTTACCCGGATCAGCGCCACCCACAGCTCGGCTCAGAAGTCCTGCGCGAGCGCGGTTATCCCGAAGACGTGATCCGCGCCATCCTCTCGCACGCCGATTACACTGGCGTCAAACGCGAAAGCCTCATGGAACACGCGATATTCGCGACCGACGAGCTGTGCGGGTTCTTGACGGCCTGCGCCCTGGTCCGCCCCGACAAGAGTTTCGACACCCTGGAAGTCTCGTCGGTCAAGAAGCGGATCAAGGACAAAGCCTTCGCCCGCACGGTCAACCGCAACGACCTGTGGGGCGGCGCCGAAGAACTCGGCCTGAGCTTCGATGAGCATTGCGCGTTCGTCATCGCCGCGCTACGCGAGATTCAAGAAGAACTCGGATTAAAAAGCGCGGTTGCTTGACAGTCTCAACCCCGCTCAGTAGTATGCCCACTTCCGACGCGGATGTGGCGGAATTGGTAGACGCGCAGCGCTCAGGACGCTGTGGGAGCAATCTCGTGGAGGTTCGAGTCCTCTCATCCGCATTAATTATGCCTTTAGCCTCAGCATCTAGTTTTTCACTTATCCACAATTTGTCCACTTAGGCCATGACTTCTGAGAGTCCGAGTCACGGCGAACGCTGATTTGTTCGAGCGCCCCCGCGACCCGCGCCACCGACTGAGGGTGTTTGTGTGAGTAATGGGCGATCAGCTCCTTGGCCTTGTGTCCCGTAATCATCCCGATCGTGTCATAGTCCAACCCGGCCTCAACTAGTCTGGTCGTGACGGTGATGCGCGCGGTGTGAAGGATCAGGCCGTCTTCGATGTTTTTCCCCTAGGGGGATCTTCAACTCTTTGCATGCGCGTCGGAGAATCTTGTAGAACTTCGGGTAGAGGCCGGACGACAATATCTCAATGAGGCTTCATGGGGCATAGTAATTGCAGAGTTATATTGTTTATGAGTATTGAACTGCAAATGGAAAATGCGTCAGGTTACATGCTTGCTAGATTTACCGGAGAGGGCAAGGCAGAAGAGGCTTTGCTTTACTTTGAACAAATCGCGGAACAATGTATTCGCACTAATAACAATAAACTTCTTATTGATTGTACCCAAGCTAAGACAAAAATCTCCACTGTAGATATGTATGAGCAAGGGGAAGGAGCAAAACTCTTCAACCGCCACGGGATAAAAGTCGCAGTCGTTGTCTCGGAAGATAAACTCGAACCGGAAAAGTTTGCGGAGATGGTGGCTCGGAATCGAGGTGTTAATGCCTGTGTGTTTACAGATTACAAGACCGCAGAGGAGTGGCTGTTGAAGATGATGGCTCGGAGTCTAGGCGCTGACGCCTGTGTGGTTACAGATTACCAGACCGCAGAGGAGTAGTTCTTAAAGTACTATTCATCTTTTTATAGGTGATCTTTGCCTGTTTCAAGTAGAGCTTCCTTTGAATCCCTCTTACTTTCCGCTTCGATTGGCCAGACTCGCCACTACAGTCAGCAGCTCCGCCGGCTCAACCGGCTTGGGGATATAGCGCTCGTAGCCGACGGAGAGGGCGCGCAAACGATCTTCCCGACGCCCATAAGCCGTGAGAGCGATGGCCGGAATATGCCCGCCGCGTTCGCTCTCCCGCGCGCGCAATTTCTTCATCAGCGTGTAGCCGTCTTCCCCCGGCAGGCCGATGTCGGAGATGAGAACGTCGGGCCGCCATTCGTCGCAGACGGCCAGGGCCTCCGGCGCGGAGACCGCAGTCCGCACCTCCGCGCCGCCATGCGCGAGCATCATGGCTATAAGCTCACGCGCATCGGCTTCGTCATCCACAAACAGCGCGC
>DATEMG010000217.1:0-6459 GCA_035275805.1 Blastocatellia bacterium | reverse complement strand
GCCTTGATTGGAGAGGAAGAATAATAGTTTGTCTTTGACGACAGGCCCGCCCAACGTGGCGCCGAAGATGTTGCGCTTGAGCGCCGGGCGCGACACACCGGCGGTCTTGAGGAAGGGATTGTTCGCGTTGAGCGCGTCGTTGCGAAAATATTCATAGACCGTCCCGTGAAACTCGTTGGTCCCGCTCTTGGTGACGGCCTGGATGTTGCCGCCGCCCGAACGCCCGAACGTCGCGTCGTAGAGCGAAGTCTGTACCTTGAATTCCTGGATCGTTTCGGGCGCGGGGATGGAGAGCGAAGGCGCGGAGTTCGTACCCATCGAATTGGCGTCAACGCCGTTGATCTGGAAATTGTTGTTGGTCACGCGAGCGCCGTTGACGGAGATGTTCTGTGAGTTGCGCCCGACCGAAGTGTTATCCGGCAAATAAGTGGCCGCGCCGGGTGAAAGCCCAAGAATCTGCGTGAAATTCCGCGTCGCCAGCGGAAGTTCGTCCGCGGCGCGCGAATCGACCACACGTCCCAATTGCGCGCCGTCAGTCTGCGCGAGCTGCGCGGCGGATGTGATCGTGATCGCTTCTTCGGCGACGCCGACAGAAAGCTCAGCGTTGACCGAAGCGGTCTCGGTAATGACTACGCGGATGTTGTCAATCACCGCTTTCTTGAAGCCGTTGGCCTTGACGCTGACCTGGTAAACACCGGGCGGAACGAACGAAATGATGTAATTGCCCTCGTCATCGGCCAGGGTGGTTCGCGCCTCGCCGGTGGCTTTGTTAGCAATGGTGACCTCGGCGTCTCGAATCACCGCGCCTTTTTCATCCTTGACCGTTCCGGCGATTCGGCCCGTAGTCTGGCTCTGCGCGAAGGCCGGTAGCGCTAAGATTGCTGACAAACAGATTGCGAAAATGAATGTCGCTCCGTGTCTGGTGTTCATCGTGTGTCTCCTTGTCGAAATGCATAGTCGAATTGCGAAGACCGATTGAGAGCAAGCGCCGTTCCGCGCGGTTATTTGCAGGTAAGTCGTTGGTCGGATTGATGAGGCGAGTCGCCTACCTTGCGCAGCGTTGTTTAAAAATTGAGCAGCGACTTGAACAGCCGTTTATTTTTTAGACAGGCGGCTGATCAAGATCGTACTTCCGCAATTTGTTGTAGAGCGTCGTGCGCGTGACGCCTAGGATTTCGGCGGCGCGGCTGAGATTGCCCTCGGCGCCTTCGAGCACGCGCCGGATGTGCAGGCGCTCGAGTTCGTCGAGCGAAAGGAACTCTTCACTGGCGTTTTCGTCAGCGGCCGCGCCGCCCAGCGGCAGGTCGCTTGCGTGAATGCGGTCGCCGCCGCACAGGATCATCGCGCGTTCGATGATGTTGCGCAGCTCACGGATGTTGCCGGGCCAGTTGTAACTGAGCAGCAGAGCCTCGGCCTTCGGAGTCACGCCCTCGACGCGGCGATTGAGCCGTTGATTGAAGTGGCCGATGAAATGCGCGACGAGCGGCAGTATGTCCTCGCGGCATTCTCGCAGGGGCGGCAGCGCGATCGGCATTACGTTCAGGCGGTAGAAGAGGTCTTCGCGGAAACGCCCGCGTTTGACCTCGTTATGCAGGTTGCGATTAGTCGCGGCGATGATCCGCACGGCGACCTCTTTCTCCTGCACGCCGCCGACGCGCCGGAATCGTTTCTGTTCGAGGACGTTGAGCAGGCGCGCCTGAATCGCCGGCTCCATCTCCGCGATCTCGTCGAAGAAGATCGCGCCCTGATGCGCGAGTTCGAAAAGCCCGGCCTTGCTGGCGACCGCGCCTGTGAACGCGCCCTTCTCGTGGCCGAAGAGCTCCGATTCGAGCAGTTCCCTGCTCAGCCCCGCGCAGTTGATCGCGACGAAAGGCTTTTCGCGCCGCGCGCTCAATCGATGAATCAGGTTGGCGACCATCCACTTGCCGGTTCCGGTCTCGCCCTGCAGCAAGACGGTCGTGTCCGAATCCGCCAGTTTCTCGACCGTGGCGTGAATGCGCTTGATTGGTTCGCTTTGACCGAGGAAGTGCTCCGCCGCGACCTGCTCCTGCGCCAGCCCGATCAGCCTGCGCTGGCGGCGCGCGCGGCTCTGTTCGAGAACGCGGCCAATCAGGATCAACAAGCTGTCGGGGTCGAAGGGCTTGGTCAGAAAATTTTCCGCGCCAGCCTTTAACGCCTGAATTGCGGTCTCGATGGTTCCGTGGGCGGTCAGGATGACGACCGGCGCTTCGTCGTCAATAGCTTTGATGCGAGGCAGGAGCATAAGCCCATCGGCGTCGGGCAACTTGAGATCGAGCAGGACGAGTTGAGGAGACTGTTCGGTGATGAGCGAAATCGCCTGCTCGCCGGTCTCGGCTTCTAGCGCGCGATAGCCTTCGCCTTCGAGCAGGCTGCGCAGCCCGAACCGCACCGAAGGCTGATCGTCAACAATCAGAATTTTGTCTTCACTGTTCATGCGTAACGTCTATATGCCCGGCGCGCCGAGACCTGGATTTCTCAAAGCGTCGACTGGGTCAGTACCGCGAGCGGTAGCGAGCGGAGCCTTCGCCAACAAGCCGCTCGCTACCGCTCGCGGTACTGACTCGTCGCCTAACCGGCGTAGCGGAAGCGTAATGGTGAATGAAGTCCCTTTGCCCGGTTCGGATTTCACCGCGATCTCGCCGCCGTGATCGTGAACCGTTTTGCGCGTGATCGCCAGTCCCAATCCAGTTCCCTTCGCGCGGGTCGTAAAGAACGGCTCGAAGACCCTGCCTATGTTTTCCGGCGCGATGCCCGCGCCGTCGTCACAGACCCCGACTCGCAGCCGCCCGGCTTCATCGCCGTTTCCGGCGCCGTCCGATTCGGAAACCGTGACGCGAACCAGCCCGCCCGCTTCGGTGTGTTGAATCGCGTTGTCGAGCAGGTTGGTGAATACGCCGTGCATCTTGCGGCGATCGAGGCGAAGCCATGTCGCCGCGGACGCGCAGTCGCAGACCAGTGTAATGTTCTTCGCCTCGGCCTGCGCTTTGAACTCAGCCATCGCCTCGTGAATCACATCGCGAATGTCAGCCACTTCCGCGTCAATTCTGACCGGGCTGCTGTGTTCGAGCAACTGCTCCATCAGGTGATTCAGGCGCCCAACTTCGGTGTTGATGACATCCAGGAATGGGCGAGTTGCTTCGCGGTCTTCGAGTTTGCGCGCCAGCGCGCTCAGCGTGGTCGTAATGCCGCAGAGCGGATTGCGGACTTCGTGCGCGACGCCGGCGATCAGTTCGCCGACCGCAGCCAGTCGTTCAGAAACAATCAGGCTCTGCGCGAGGCGCCTCTCCTTCTCCAGAAGCTGCGCGTTGGCCAGAAGCTGCGCGGCCTGTGAAGCAAAGATCGTCACGATCCGCCTGTCTTCTTCGAGAAAACCGCCCGGCTTGTTCATCACTTCCAGGGCTCCGAATATACGTTCACCCGCCTGAAGCGGGACAGCGAGCAATTCACGAGCGCCCAGCAGGTCTGCTGCGGCGCGACTGACAAGCCGGTCATGCGCGGCGTCATTGGTCAGATAGGGTTCGCCGCTTCGGATGACCTGCGCAGCGATACTCTTCTCTTCGAGTTTTGACCTGAGCAGGCGCAATCGGTCATCGCTCACTCCGTAGCCTGGAGGTTGCGCGTATATTGACTGCTCGCGTTCGTCGTAGAGCAGGATCACGCACATTTCGGCGCCGAGCAGTCGCGCGATCTTGCGCGTCAGCAGTTCTCCCGCGCGGCTGACTTCGGCGCCCGCGCCGATCATCAGCGAAATGTGGTAAAGCCCGCTCAGGCGTTCGATGTCGCGCCGCAGTTGCGTCGCCGTTTCGTTCAACGCCAGCGCAAGCCGGCCGACTTCATCTTCGCCTGTGATCTCCAGCGGCTCGAAGGCCCCGCCTGCCACCATCCGCCGCGCAAAGCTTTCCATCCGCCAGAGCGGTTTCACCACAGTGAAGAACAGGATCGCGGCCGAAACGAGTGTGGCAGGCGCCAACACCTGCAAAGCGGCGGCGAGCGAAATGCGAGATGACAGGGAATAAATTGCGATAAACGCAATCAAGGCCGCGAACCAGACGGCCAGCAATTTGCCCAACGAGCTGCGAGCCGGATTCAGCGCCGTCCAGGCGGAAACGGCGATTTCAGTCCCACTCCGGTTCTCTATCTCCTGAATGGCGCGGATGGCCTCGGCCCGCGTGGAGAATATATTCGATTCGAGATCCTTCGCCGCGCCGAGATAACGCAGGACTGAGCGCGTGAATCCGCTCGACGAATAACGCACAGTGGCGATTCCGTAGAGATCATAAAGTTTCTTGATGCGCTCGCCGTAGTAGTCAATGATCTGAGGCGCGATCTCAGTGCCCTCGTAATTGACCACGGCGTAAAATCTGGAGCCATGTTTCCTGTAAATCCCGTGGACAATCTCCTCCATCTCATCAACCTGCTCGCGGCTTTCAATCTTCAGCCCGGCGAAGTCGATGAAAAGAATGTTCTGCTGTTGATCGAGCGAAAAACGTTCAAGCATAGTAGGTAACAATTCCAAGATAGATTGCCGCAATGAGTAAATCCTGCAAGACGGTCGCCACAGGCCCGCTGGCCATCGCCGGATCAACGCCCAGGCGATCCAAAACCCGGGGTGACAGGCTCGGCGCCAACGTCGCAATAATCGAAGTGGAGAGAATCGTCAAGGCCGCCACGGCGCCCACACGGCTTTAGTCTAATCAGGATTTCTCGGGAGTGGCTTTGGAAGAAGAGGAGCGAATTCGATTTCGCGATATAAACCCTCTCTGACAATTTTATTATATCAAAGTCTTGCTCGGAATGCAGGTTTTAGGCCCTCAAAAAACACCATCAAAAACTTGCCTTACTTTTCTCACCGTAGATGATGTCGCGGGCTAACTTCAGAGCCGAAGAAGGCGCGCGCTCTCCGCACCGAGAGAGCTCTCAATGAAAGAAGATTCGATGCTCAGTGACGCCTTCGGGCAAGTATTTCATCCGGTTCATCTCAACACAAAGGAGAAACTCGCATGAACAGCTTTGTGAACGCCTTGCATCCACACACTCCATGTCCTGACCCTGCGGATCAGCCCAGCGACAAGCCAGCGCGGCGCGACGCGACAGAGGGGCGTGGTCTGCTCGATCGCATTCTGAACACGCCAGGCCTCGAGCATGTCATCCCCCGACTGGAGCCCGATCTGCTTCACCGAGTCATTCAGACCTGTGGGCTTGAGGATTGCGGCGAGATCGTTGCGCTGGCGACGCCGGAGCAGTTGGCGCGCATTTTTGATCTGGACTTGTGGCGCGCCGCCAGGGCAGGCCTGGACGAACAGTTCGACGCCGACCGTTTCGGCGTATGGCTCGAAGTGCTGGTGGAATCCGGCGCCGCCGCGGCGGCGCAGAAGCTCGCGGGGATGGATGTCGATCTCGTGATCACCGGTCTCGCGCAGCATACGCTCGTCTACGACATTGCGGCGGTTACGCCCTATGAGACGACGGATGGAGAACTGATCACCTTCTACGCGGACGCTATTAGCGTCTTTGATAATGGGCTCAAATGCGACGTCGGCGGTTATCTGCTCTTGGCCAAGCGCCCCGACTCCTGGGAGGCGATTGTCGAGGTCTTGACGTCCCTCTACGCGGGGCATCCCGACTACTTCCATCAGATGATGGGGGGCTGCCGTACGCTTTCAAACTCCGGGCGCGAGATCGATGGACTGGACGACCTCCTTGACGAAGGGGAACAGGTCATGTTCGATCTGTCGGTCGATCGCGAGCAACGTCGGGAGAAGCAGGGATATGTGACGCCCGCGCAGGCTCGCGCGTTCCTTCAGATGTCACGGGAGCTTCAGCTCTGGAGCGACGCCACGCCGCCCGCCAACCCGCTCGCGCGCGCATATTTCCGGGCCATCGACGAGACGTCCACGACGGACGCCCAAGGCGCATCAAGCGCGTCAGGGCTCTTGGCGGCGGCGCCAGAGGTTCCGCCTGCCCCGGGTGACTCAGCGGAGGCGGTCGCCGCGGTCTTCGAGGTACTCCTCGATGCGGGGATCCTTGCGCAGCCGCGTCTAGCGTTGCTCAGCGAATCAGAGGCCCGCGCGCCGCGTCTCGGCCATATCAGGGCGCGCCTGGAGTTCGCGCTCGATCAGGACCACGCCGCCTATTCGGCGAGGAACGAGGAACTCGCCTATCTTGCGAACACGCTCATGGCCGGATGTTCCATCCAGGCGCGGCCCTTTACGGAGAAGGAGGCGTCGGATGCGGCCATCGCGATCTGCAACCTCGGCCTGGAAAACTGGCCGCCTCACTGGCTCCCGGCGAACGCGACAGCGCCGCCCGCCTCCTTTCTTGTCGATCACGATCTGATCAGCGTTTTCCAGGTCGGGTGGGCGGTCCTTTATAAGAATGTCATCATGTATGCAGCAGAACAATTAATTGGGGTACTGACTCGTATCCGGTGCGACGACC
>DATEMG010000216.1:0-9601 GCA_035275805.1 Blastocatellia bacterium | reverse complement strand
CTTGCTTACGCGCGCGGTACTGTTACCCGAGCCGCGCCATTCCACAATGACAAATGAAAAACCAACGATGAACCATGAACAATTCCATTACCTGCGGCTACGGCTTCTTATACTTCTTGACCAGCTCCGTCAATCCGTCGGCTTTCCCTTCGTGGCGGTAGGAGTAGTAATTCTTCAGTTGATCCATAATATCCTTGTTCAATTTCTCATACTGGGCATTGCCTTCGGTGGCGGCGGCGGCGCGCGCCAGCCAATCGATCAGTTCATCCATCTTCTGCAAAGCCTCATTGAGCAGCGCCTGTTTCCTCTCCGCCTGGTATCGCTCGCCGAGTTTGGTGTATTCGGTGTTGAGAATGTCGCTGAGCATGAGCAGCGTCGGCGGGTCATAAGGGTCAAGACCGGCGGCTTTCTCAAGTTTATCCTTCGCCCCGGTTTTGTCATCGCTGAAGTATAGGATCACGCCCTGGGCCTGGTAGAGGCGCGGCAGCCATGAATTGCGGAAATTGCCCCAGAAGGCGGCGTCCATGCCCTCCGGCTTCTTGTCAGCTTCCAGCATTTCGACGGCTTTCGCGCCTGCCGCCGAAGCATTTTTCAGCAGGGCCGCCGGCGGCGGCTGGTTGGGTTGTTGCTGCGCCCGGGCCTGATTGGCGCCCGCCCAGGCCACCTGGGTCAGGACGATGACGTCGTCCGGCTTCTTTTCAAGGTGCTTCGAACCTTCGTTGAACGCCTCTTCGAACTTGTTCGAGCCGATAAGCGAGTCGATCAGAGTGGGTTTGATCAGGTCGGCCTCTTCGGGCAGGTTGAAAGTCTTGGTGAAGTTTTCGACGAAGCCGATGCGCTGATTGTGGTCGGTCACTTTGGCGATTTGATCGGAGACGTAAGCGGCGATGCGCGGGCGCATCTGGCTCTTGCTGTTCTTCTTTACATACTCGGCGGCGGCCTTCAACTTCTCAGCCACGCCGCTGGCGGCGTTGATTTTCTCGATCGCCTTCTGTTCGCCCTCGGAAATTTTAGGCAAGTCGTCCTTCGACTGTTGTTTATCTTGAACCACCGCGAACGCCGCAGGACAAACCAGAATGGCGCAGACGACCATCGCCAACGCCAAAATTTTTGGAGCCAAACCTGATTTCATTTTTACCTCGTTGGATTGGATGTTAGATGACGATGATGTGAACGACCCGCCACATCACAGGTGCGCATTATACTTGATGGATCGGCGGCGCGTAAAAAGTAATGCTGCGAGTCGTCAGGTCCGTCGGCGCCCGCGGCGGCGGCGCCACGGCGCTATATTTTTAGCGGCCCCATTTCTTCGTGGTTATCGCTTCGTCCTCTCCTTCGCCTGTTGGCGGGCTTGGCGCAATGCGTCCAATATCTCCGCCGGAGCGACCGCGGGTTCATGCTGCTTGGCTTCCGGCTGCGTTTGCCGCTCAACGACCGGTTGCGACGGGGCGGGTTTGGCGATTTCAACCGGCTTCTTCCTTCGCGGCCATTTCAATTTCGCCGGCGCGGCCTCTCGAATGCGCTCATGCCCTCGTTTCAATTCAGGCAATAGCCGCGCGGAAATCAACCCGGTGTGACGCTCTAAAACTTCGACTAATAACAACACGGTCGCTAGCGTCAGCAGCCACGGCGAGAGATCTATTAAGCGCGGCAGACGCGGCAAATCTTTCCACACGCCGGAAAGTTCCACGCGCTCCTTGCCGCCTGTGGCCTGAGCCACACGCGCGAGCGCGGCCAGCCCTTCCTCGCCGCTCACGGGCTTGAACTCCGGCGAGTAAGGCAAGGCCACCGGCGCGAGCGTTACGCGGCCTGCCCCTGGGACTTCGACAGTCGAAAGCGCGGTCTCATTTCCGCGCAGCGGGATTTCGACCTCCAGCGTATCCGTCGAAGCCCAGCGCATCTCCGCCTTCTCGCTCGAAGGCTTCGACCCGGCGACGCCGCGTAGCGTCGTCACTCTCGGCGATTCGGCCGGCGACGCCGCGCCCGCCTTGTCTCGTTCGGGGTCCAGATGAAGCTCGATGCGCGCGAAACCGTTCTTCACGTCCTGCGTGAGAAGCATATTGCCAGGCAGGTCGCCGGAATCCCCGGCGACCCAGCGCGTCAAACTGGTGAAGAAATCGCCCGCGTCTTTCCAACCAGCCACCGCGCCCGCGTACTGCCCGTCGGCTTCGCCCAAATAGCACAAGACGCGCCCCCCGCCGGCTTGCCACGAAACCACCACCGGCGCCTTGTATTCATCGGTTGTGACCGCCGCCAGATTCGCCCTGGGGCGTAAATAGGTGAGATTGTAGCCGCCTATCGATTGTAAACCGGTGAACTGTTTCCCGATTAACGCAACCATCCCGCCGGTGAATTGTACCGGCGTTGGCTGGTCCAGAAACATGCTGCGGGCGACGATAATCGTGTCTTGCGCGAAGAGGCGCGGAAGTTCTTCGGCGTTTTCGGTGAAGAAGATTTGCCCATTGCCGCGTTTGGCGATGTCGCGCAGCAACTCGGCGTCGACGTCCGTCGGCTTGCCCAATCCGATGACGCTGACCGTGATGCCCGACTGTTCGCATTGTTGTAACAATTCCCGGTACTTTCCCGGCTCTTCCGAGTCGGCGGCGTCGGCGAAGAGAATGATGTGGCGCGTGCCCGATTGGGCTTTGAGCAGCATGTCGGCGGCGGTGGTCAAGGCTTCGAAGACGAAGATGCCCCCGCCTCCCGAATCGATCCTTAAGATTTTGTTTCGTACGCTCTCGGCGTCATCCACTTTTTGCAGATCGGCGATGATGTGCGATACGCTGTCTACAGCGACGACGCCGAATTCATCCATCGGAGTCAGCATGTCAAGCACTTGCGCAGCGGCCAGGTTGGCCAGGTCCATCTTCGTGCGCCCGCCGCCGACAGGAGCGGCCATGCTGCCCGAACGATCCATCGCGACGACCATCGCCAACGCGAGCTTGCGATGCTCTTGCCGCAACTCCATCGAGACGGGCAAGACCGGTTCGAGAGGCGATTTGAAATAACCGCCGGGACCATAGGCGCGTTTGCCGCCGGTCATCATCAACCCCGCTCCGGCTTCGCTGACCCACGAGGCGATTAAATCCATTCCTCGATTGGTGATCTTTTCGGCGGGAACGTTTTCGATCAACACGCCCGAATACTGCGCGAGCGAATCCAACGACCAGTCGCAATCTTCGGGCGCGGCGAGTTTGACCTTAATCCCACCCGCCGACAGCAACCGCGCGAGTCCGGAGTTCGGGGAGGACGAGATGAGGAGCAACGGTCGCGGCCCTTGCACCCCGACCAGAACCTTCGCCGAATTGTTTTCGGGAACCGGATCATCGGCGCCGGCGTCGTTTGGGGAGACTCTGATTGTGTAGCCTTGCGCGCCCGCCTCCCCGGCAAGGTCGCGGAACGTCAGACGGTTCAATCCCGCGACGGCGTTCGTCCTGCCCGCCGCCAGGACCTGTCCGCCGCGCCGCAACTCGTAGGCGATATCCTGCTGGAGCGGCGACTTAACCCACGCCGTGATCATAAACGCTTCGCCAGGCGTAACCCTGACCGGCGCGTCAACTTGAGCTATTGCCAGATCGTTCGCCGACGATCGCTGCAGCGAGCGGTAATCAATCGCGACGCTGCGTGTGGCGGCCTTCGACGTAGCCAGCGCCGGATCTTTGCCCGTCCACCGCCCGTCGGAGATGATCAGAATCTTTCCGGGCGCGTTTTGCGGAATCATCGCGAGGGCCTTATCAATCGCTTCGGCCAGGTTCGACGCGTCGCGCCCGACCTCGTTCGTGAACCCCGCGAACGCCCCGCTCTGAGGCGGGCGTTCGATGGCGGCGGATTGCCCGAACGAAACTACCGCAAGGCGGTCGTCGCTCGTCATCGCGCGCCCGATCAGATCAATCGCTTCTTTCTGCGCGGTCTCGGCGCCTTGAGGCATCGAGAGGCTGCGGTCGGCGATGATGACGATGGTCCCGTTGCGGCTTGGCGCCTTGACGGCCAACCCGCAAAGCGCGAGCAGAATAAGCAAGAGCAGCGCCAACCGCGTGAACCGCAGAAATCGCGAAGAATGCCGCCACAGCAGCCACGCGGCGGCGATCGGTATCGCCAGCGCAAGCCAGATTGGATGAAGAAGCGTAATCATTATTATTTGATGCGTACCCAGGAGACGATTTCCATTCTTCAGGGCATCGTTATGAGCGTCCTGGATAATTCCTCCGCGCAATCAGCCAGGCGTGAAGCGCCAGCGCAACCAGCGCCAGCAACAACAACACCCAGGCCACGCCGCGATACTCCCACTGCAGGGCCGCCGCATTCACCCAATTGCCCCAGCGCCCCGACGCGGCGCGCGTCAAATCAGACTCTTCGCGCCGCAGCGCGTTCGCGGCGAATGAATACCTGGTCTGATTCGCGCTGATTTCGTAAACGCCGGCGACGTCCGCCCTGATCAACACGGATTTGTCGCGCGCCGGCAGTTGGCGCGTGACTCGTCGCGGGTCGGCTACGCTCACCGATTCGACGCCCGACGCGACCGTCAACGCGGCGTCGCCGCCCAGGCGAAGATTCGTCTGTCGCAATCCCGGCGCGGCATGCGCGCGCCAGTTGATCAGGTTCCAGATCAGGATCGGCCAGTTCGGCGACTCTTGCAGCGTCGAAAGATCGGGCCGCAACCGCAGCCGCAATTCATGCGCTCCCGCGCGCTCGACGTCAGTGAGCAAGGGTACGTCGCCCGCGTTGATGATCGGCGTCCCGGCCAATTGCCGCGATTTGCCCCCGCCCCAAACCACTCCGCCGAGCGATAAGCCTTCGGACAATGGGTGTGAGCGGTCTATCACGAACGGGCCGAGGAAACTCGCGGCGTCCCCTTCGCTGATGATTCGCAGCGTCCAGGCTTCGGCGTCCTCGATCTTCGCGGCGCCCTCATCAGTGATTACCAGGCCCGGCTCATTCGCGCTCAAAGAGGCGTTCGGCGACGACGCGACAGCCTTTTCGACCAGCGACCGCATCGCGGCGTCGCGCACGCGCAGATCGACTCTGACGTTCCTGCCCGGTTCCGCTAGCAGCGTGACCTCGTTATCGACGAGAAGAGCGTCGTCACTCAACCGCGCTCGCAGCGCGGGCGCGCCGGGCTTGAGCGTCAAGAAAACCCGCCGCGTCTCTCCGGCGCCGAGGGCGATTGATTGCGGATTGGGGATCGCGGACTGCGAGCTGTTCGGTTCGCCTGATTCGACGATGAGCGTAGTCGAACCGGATGATGCGGAGAGGTTGGCTATTTCGAGTAAAACGCGGTCTTCGTCATCTCGCAGTGTGCGGGCGGCGTTGACGAACGCGAAGTTGGGCCGCGACGAGCCGAACGACCACCACTGGAGCCGGCTCTCGCTCAGGTCTTGCTGAGGCGCATGATCGGTCACGACCAACACCCGCGCGCGAGGGCCGCCCAGCTCGAACGCGAATGTAATCGCCGCTTCAAGCTCGGCGACGGGCGCGCCGCATCGCCAGTTCTGCAGAAGCTTGACGGCCTGATCGACATTATTCGCCGCTTCGCCCAGAAGCTGCGGCGATTCGCCGGCGAGGACGAAATGCGCAGGCTCATAGCGACCGCTCTTCAATTCACTCTCAATCGCGCGAATGGCGCGGCCGCGAGCGCCGCCGGCCGCGTCGTCCTCTCCGGCCCCGGCCAGCATCGAGAATGAATCGTCCAACACGACCGCCAGCGGCCGTCCGCCGGCGCCCGCGCGCATCATCGGGCCCGCAGCCGCGGTCACCAACAACAGGATCGTAAGCAATTCGAGAAAGAATAGCAGCGGCGTTTGCAGCCGATGAATAAGCCGCCCTCCCTCCCAAATCTGCCTTTCGTCGAGCCACAACAATAGGCTCGACACTCGCCGCTCGCGCAATTGATTGCGCAACCAGTAGATGGCGATCAGCGCCGGCGCGGCCAGCAAAGCCACGAATGCGATTGAGAATGTGAAGACCGGCATTGTTAAGAGAAATTCCAGTCTCGCATGAACCTTCCTTGGGCCTCGTCTGTTACAAACGGAGTAACAGCGCAACCATCAATGATCAGCGAGATTACTACATTATCCGCCTTGACCTGCGGCTCAACTACAGCATTTTCGACATTGGTATTCAGGAGCCGCTTGCTTACGCGCGCGGTACAGTACCGCGACCGTGAGGGAGCGGCTGAACACGCATGCCGAAATTGCTTTAAGTCGCGACTACTGACGTCGATGCGTCAAATGATATTACAACCGCGCCAGTTGTCCTTCACACTTTCAACACGCCGGCATTGACAAGGGCTTCGAGGTTCCAATCGGCGACGACTTCTTCGGCGATGACATTGACCATAACCGCGCCGATCTGGCGGCAGGCTCGATGCCAGTTCTGTTGGTGTCGCGCCAGCGCGTCGCGGTAGCGGCGGATCGCGCCGTCGTCGATGAATATCTCGCGTCGCTCGTCGGTCTCAGAATCGAGCAGTCGCACGCGACCGCGCTCCGGCGGGTCGGCGTCCGCGGAAGCCAGCGTTTGCGCGACCACCAGCGACGCCGCGCCATGCGCCAGGCTCTGCAGAACGGCCATCGGCTCTCCCAACCAGAGCAGGTCGCTGATCAACACGCGCATCCCCTGCCGGCGAAATCCGGGCGGCGTCCGAGTTAAAGCCTCGGCCGGATTGCCACGAAAATCTAGAGCCAGCGATCGCCACAACGCGGGGCGGTTGGAGCCATTGGCGACCGGCTCGATATGCGCGCGAGCCAGCCAGGCGTTGTGTGAATAACCGGCGTTCTCCGCAGCGACGGCGAATGCGGCGGAGAGCCCGATTGCGGCGCGCGCCTTCGCGGCGCATTCGAGCGCCATCGAACGCGATCCGTCCAGCACGACATCGAGGTGCGGGCTGATCTCTTCGCGGTAGAGCTTGACCGTCAACCTGTCGGAGCGCGCGAAGGCGTTCCAGTCTATCCGCCGTAGATCGTCGCCGGGCTGGTAATCGCGGTGATCGCGGAATTCGAGCGAGGCCCCGGCCTGCCGGCCTAGTTGCAGCCCCGCTAGCGGGGCCGAAGCCGTTCGCGGCGGTTCGAGCGCGTATCGCATCCCTGCCTTTTCCCCGGCAATCAAATATTCACTGTAATCGTCATTCATCGCTGGGAACAACGCCGCGCGCATATGCAAGCGGTGGCGTATAGAGTAGCCGCTCGCTTACGCGCCCGGCGCTGTATCAGAGTTCAGAGGTCGAAAACTTCTCACCCGCTCGATAAACCAATGCCTGCACAACAAGACGATGATCGCGGCCCATCCGATTCCGACCGCCGCATATAGCGAACGAAAAGTTTTGTTCCACCACGCGAACGGATTTCCGATCAGCCAATAACCGTATTCCTCAAGCTGCCAGTTACTCTCTAGAAAAAAGAGCACGCCGATCAAAAACGGGATTATTCCGCCGATCGCCATCAGAACTGCGCCAACCAACCAGTTCAACTCTATCCCTGCCGCGCTGAACAGGCGCCGTCGCACCAATGCTCCGCACGCCACGTAGCAGAAGACGTAGACCGCGACGCCGGACATCCAGGTCGCGTTGTCGCCCAACGAGTCGAGGCCGCTCATCGAGCCGAAAATCTCTCGCCACGCGCCGACCCACGCAAGCGTCAGCCCGATCATCACCCAGGCCCAGGCCACGGCGCTCGCCGAACCACTGAAGAAAAAGAAGACGAAGAACCTCTTCCATCTCGAGACGGGAATCGCCCGTCTGACGCGCCTTCCGAGGGTGTCGCGTTCACTCATCGCCACGAACAGCGCGGCGATGAAGACGATCGAGTTCAAAACCATCCAGATGTCTACAGGCTCGTAATTGCCGATCTCCGCGCTCCAGACGCTCGCGATGATTCCCGACACCAGCCAGACCGCGGTCAGGTACAGACGCGTGGGCAGGGCTCGATTCGCCGCGTGCGGCGATATCAGCGCCACCGATAGGAAGAAGAGCAGCGCGCAGAGAGCGCCGACGATGCCCAACACCGTCAAAGCAACCTGCCAGAACTCCCTACTGCCGAACTGGCCTCCAACGCCGAAAAAGAGGATGCGACCGACGCTCGACATCAGCGCGACGTAAATAATGAAGAAAAGGACCAGACAAACCAGGCCCAGCGCGATTTTGAATATCCGATTGATCGGCATGCAGGCGACGAAGATCGCCAGTTGCGAGCAGGCGATGATGGTCAGGAAGCAGATCACCATCAACACGAAGATGGAAGGCAAGTCGATCCCGCGCAGAAAATAAGTCAGAGTCATAAACGGCAGACACGCGCTGAACATCAGCGCGTTGATCGCTGTCGCCGCCGCCAGCTTGCCGGTAATGATGCGCCGCGGCTTGATGGTCGTGATGAAGAACAGATCGACCTGCGCGTCGGAACGTTCGGCCGCCAGCCTGACCGCCGAGTAGAGCGGCGTGAAGAGCATTCCCGCGCCGAAGACGACGCCGAGCAGGACGGTGAAAACCTGCCGGCCCGCGTCGAAACTCGTCGTCGCCTCGTTGCTGAAGAGGAGATAGATTCCGAGCGCGATCAGTTGAATGCTGAGCAAGGTCATCAACATCGCCGTGACAAAGCGGCTCTGAGACGCCTGCCGCAGCTCTTTGACCACGATCGGATTGACGGCGTCGCCGATCCAGGCCCTGAAACCGTCCGTTTTCAATACCGATTCCGCAGTCATTGCACGTCTCCTTTGGTTACGCTCATGAAAATCTCTTCGAGGTTGGCGCGCTGCTGTTTGAACTCGATTACTCGGTGGCCGCGTCCGACGAGCGTCGCCAGCAGAGCGCAGAGCGCCTCGTCGTCTCCGTTCACTTCAGCCATCACCTCGTCTCCGTTCAGGCGGGCGGCTTCGACGCCTGGCGTTTGCAGCAATTCCCGATAAAGCGCTTCACTGTCGCTCAGGACGCGGATCAGCGCGACGCGGCGCGACGCGTTATCCGTCAGCATTTCTCCGACACGCCCCGCCATCAGAATTTTGCCGTGTTCGATGATCACCGCGCCGTCGCAGATTTCGGCCAGCTCCGTCAGGATGTGCGAGCTGATCAAGACCGCCTTGCCCTGCGACGAAAGCGCCCGGATCAATTCGCGCAGCTCGATGCGCGCCCGCGGATCGAGCCCCGCCGCCGGCTCGTCCATAATCAGCGCGGGCGGATCATGCAGCAGCGCGCGGGCCAGGCTGACGCGCTGCTTCATTCCCTTCGACAGGGCGTTGAGCGTCTTGTCGCGGATGCCGGCCAGGTTGGTGAACTCTTCGACGCTGGTCACCACCTTTTCGCGCCGCGCTCCTTTCAAACCGTAGGCGCGCGCGAAGAAATCCAGGTACTCGTGAACGGAAATATCGCGATGCGCCGGGAGCGAATCTGGGACGTAGCCGATCAGGCGTCGCGCGCGTTCAGGCTCTTCAACCACCGAGACGCCGTCTATCATCGCATCGCCGGCGGTCGGCTCGTCGAGCGTCGCGAGAATCCGCATGGTGGTCGTCTTGCCCGCGCCGTTCGGGCCGACAAAGCCGACCACCTGCCCCGACGAGAATGCGAACGAGACGTCATCAACCGCGCGAGTGGAGCCGAAATGCTTCTTCAGATTGACGA
>DATEMG010000215.1:0-3601 GCA_035275805.1 Blastocatellia bacterium | reverse complement strand
CCTCGGCTGGGGTCAATTTCGTCCCGCATTCGTCGCAATACTCCGAGCCATCCATGTTATTGGCGCCACAGTGATTGCATCGGGTCATAGCTGCAATGGCCTCCGCTTAAGCGAAAACTCCGAGGTCGTCGAATTCCGAACCCCGGCAAAGATCCGGAAAATATCTTCTGCAAAGGGCCAGCCTATCTCAACCGTTCGTGTCAGGCGCATCCACACTCGCGGCGACTACGAAGATTGAATACTTTATGTTGGATGCGATTGGCCGATACTCGCCCATAAGCAAGTCGCCATTCTACTCCACATAGATTCAATTTTCTACGCAAGTTCGCTGCGGAGAAAAGTTTTAGATCGAGCAGGGAGGGTGCGGGTGGGATTGATGGCCCCTGTAGGATTCGAACCTACAACCAACGGATTATGCTTACCACTACGGCTTTCGCCGCGCTGCTGACGGGAATCGAGTCAGAGTTTGTGGTCCGGACTATCCCTTCACTTTACGTGTCTGCCGTCTAGTCTCTACACCTTCATCGCTCAGAAGCGACGCTTGGCTCGGGATTACCGTATCGCTTTTGCAACCCAGGCTTCCCCGAATTTGACAGATTCTACATACGCGCCTGAAAACGAGCCCGGAGTGAATTCCGGATTGTAGTGTGACGCGTTTGCAACCCAGCGTCCAGGATCATATAGCGGCGCCATATGATTCCCAAAGCTTGAGTCCGCTGCTCTAACCATTGAGCTAAGGGGCCAATACAAAGAACGAAAACAGGTCATTTCAACCGTGGCTCATCTTAGGGGACACAGCCGTAGCCGTCAAGAACTCCATTTTAAGTCTTTACTTCGCAGCCTTGGCCTCCTTCTTTGTTTCGAGCAGAGACGCCATCCCGAGATGCTGTGCGCATCGCTGTCCCGGCAGGACGAGATGTCTGCAAGGCGTCCCCTTCTTCGTTCTGGCGCCGCACGTGACGCGACCAACGGCTTCGGGCTTCGGCTCTAGGCCCCGCTCCGCCACAGTATCGCGCGCCGATACAGCCGGAGTCGAATCGCCGGGGCTCGGTTGCGCGTTCGGCGCCTGCTCGCTCGGACCGGACGTGAACGTCCTGTTCAACGCAAAGACCGCCAGGGTCGCGCAGAGCAACAGCCCGGCGACCGATTTGAAATAATTCCTGCGGCCCATGTGGGCCTCGCACTCGTCGCAGAAATAGCGCGGACCCAGGCTGAAACGCGGCTTCATCGCGTTCCCGCATTCGGCGCAAAAGTTGGCTTGATAAAAGATGATTTTCATCGGGGTTTGCGCGCAGTATAACAGAACGAAACTGGACTCTCGACTCCAAGCCGTCTTATTATCCCGCCGCGTAACCAAATAGCGAAGAGGATCGAGGATGGAAGATTGAGGATGGAAGATCGCATACCTGAGATGACGCGATCCTCGATCCTCGATCCTCGATCCTCGATCTTCGCGGTTGATTTCCCACAGGAGCCTTCATAATGATACGCGCGCATGCTTCTCTGCTCTCTTTGTTCATAGTCTGTCTTCTCTCCCCCGCCCCTTCACAATCGCAACAACCTGCTCAAAAGCTCATCGCGGTTAAAGCCGCCCGCGCGTTCGACGTCCGCGCGGGCGCGATGATCGAGAACGCTGTGATCGTCATCGAAGGCGACCGCGTCAAGACGATCGGGGCTAAGGCCGCAATCCCCGCCGAGGTCGAAGTGATCGACCTCGGGTCGAAGACCGTCCTGCCCGGCCTGATCGATTGCCACACGCACCTGACCTTCGAGCCGAGCCAGATGGGTTATTCGTCGCTAGGCGTCTCGACGCCGCGCTCGGCGCTGACAGGCGCGAAGAACGCGCGGATCACGCTCGAAGCCGGCTTCACTACCGTGCGCAACGTCGGGGCGGGCGGCTACGCCGACGTCGCGTTGCGCGACGCGGTCAACGCCGGCGACGTGCCGGGGCCGAGGATCGTCGCCTCCGGGCCATCCCTCGGCATAACCGGCGGCCATTGCGACAACAACCTCCTCGCGCCCGAATTCAATCACGTCGACGAAGGCGTCGCCGACGGCGTGCCGTCCGTGATGCGGAAGACGCGCGAGGTGATCAAGTACGGCGCCGACGTGATCAAAATTTGCTCGACCGGCGGCGTCCTCTCGATGGGAGACGACCCGAAGGCGTCGCAATACACGCTCGAAGAGATGAAGGCTATCGTCGCCGAGGCGCATCGCCTGGGGCGCAAGGTCGCGGCCCACGCCCATGGCGGCGACGGCATCAAGCTCGCCGTGCTCGCCGGCGTCGATTCAATAGAGCACGGTACCTACATCGACGACGAGGCGGTTAAATTGATGAAGGAGCATGGGACCTATCTCGTCCCGACGCTCTACCTCGGCGATTGGTTCATGGAGAATTACCTGCGCTTAGGTGTACCGGCGCCGATGGTGGCGAAGGCCAAGGAGGTCATGCCGGCAGCGCGCAAGAACATCGCCCGCGCATTCGCCCAGGGCGTGCCCGTCGCCTTCGGCACCGACTCGGCGGTCTACCCTCACGGGTTGAACGGCCGAGAGTTCGCCGTCTACGTCAAACTCGGCATGACCCCCACGCAGGCGATTCAGACCGCGACCGTTCACGCGTCGAAGCTGCTCGGCTGGGAAGACCGCGTCGGCGCCATCGAGGCGGGCAAATACGCCGACCTGATCGCCGTCGACGGCGACCCGACCAAAGACGTAACAGAGCTCGAGCGCGTCAAATGGGTGATGAAGGGCGGAGTCGTCGTGAAGAAGTAGTTGAGGCGACGAGTCAGTACCGCGAGCGGTACTGATCCACAACTAGGATTAAGTAAAGCGATGAAACTCGAATTCGCCCCATTGCTTCAGGTTCAGCGTGATCTTTACCGCCTGCCGCGCGGGATGGATCGGTTTCGCGCTTACCTGCAAACGATGGTTGATCCTGAGACCAAAGACATACAACTGCCGCTGTCGGCGATGAACCCGATGGGCAAGGATCACGTGCCCGCCCTGCTCGATGAGTATCTGGCCTTCGACGCCGACGGGGTGGCCGCTCGCGCCGTGGCCGAAGCCGAACCTCGTCTCTCGCACACGCCCGGCGCCTTCAAAGTGGCGCTGGTCATCTCCGATGACTTGATGGGCGGATGGACCAATCGTTATTCGAGCGAATTCAACGCCCGGTCAGGGAGCAAACCTCTTCATAAACGCGGCTGGATTGTCGGTACGCTCTGGACGAGCGAAACGCCATCGGCGCAAGCCACGGGCGAAGAGACGCTGACCGCCGTATATCGCGCCGCGCACATCCAACAACATGGCTTCGCCGCGACATTGCGCGAAATTATGGCTCAAGAGGGTTATGCGATGGCGATGGCCGGTTGCTCAAAACCATCACTTGACGACGACGAACTTGAATACGCGCGCGAGGTGATCGCCTCGAATCTGGACTCGAAAGATTATGGCGCCATTATCACAAGCCTGTTCGGAGACGTGGCCGCGGTCTCGCTCGGTTATACGCCGCCGGGACTGAGCGAGCGCGCCGGGTTCGCGTTGGCTTTGAGCGAAGCTCTGAAACGATGAGAGCGCGCCACGCGGGCGGCGAATTATGGTC
>DATEMG010000214.1:0-9268 GCA_035275805.1 Blastocatellia bacterium | reverse complement strand
GTCGGTAGTCTTCCAGACTCCGCCGCCGGTCGCGCCCATATAAAACGTGTGCGGCTGCAGGCGATGTCCGGCGACCGCCGTCACGCGACCGCCGCGATGCGGGCCAATGTTGCGGTAGCGCAACGCCTGAAAAAGCTTCGGGTCGATTTGTGCGGACGCGTTTTGCGGCGCGGAGTCAATATGACTGCCGGATAGGGCGCCGAGCAGCCCGAGAAAGACAGCCAGCGCGATGCCCTGCCTCGGCCACATACGAAGCGGTGTCGCCATCATCTAAATCCTCCTGATTGAAGATGCTTATAGTTACTGATTTTATGGACAAATAGTCCAAGCGTCAGTTTGGCAGTAAACGGAGACTATAGACTCCCGCCAATCCCAAGTATTCCAGATTCTTCGCCGCGTTGTGGTCCGCATCGTCTTCGTGCCCACAACTCACGCATCTAAATCTTTCCCCCTTGCGATTTCTGCTATCAATCTTGCCGCAACTGTGACACCTCTGTGAGGTCTTGTAGGGCGACACGAACTTCATGCGAACTCCCATTTCCTCGCAACGGCATCTGAGCCAGTCTCGAGCCCTGGTTAATGACCAAAAAGATAGCAGCCTGTTCACCTGTCGAGAGAACGTCCCTCGTTTTCCGTGCTTGATGTAGCGCAGGTCTTCAAGCACGATCGTTTTGACGCCTTCCAGATTCAATCCCTTCAGGCATCGAAATAATTCCGTCCTGATGTGGTAATAAGATGTTTTAGAACGCTTCCCCTTGCGCCTGATTTGATCTCTCAATTCAGCGCCGATCTCCTGGCCATCGGATGTAACAAAGGCCTTTCTCAATCCGCGATCTATCCCGATAACTTTGCCTTCCGCACGCAATTCGGGGCGTTTCTTCTCGAAGATCAATTCGATCCACAGGCCTCGCTTGTTCATCCCGAGACGAATCGTCGAGCTGGTTTGCCAACCGTGGCCCCAAAAGCGATTCATGTGGGCGGTCTGGTTGATCGGAATCGTGATCTTCGGCATTCCCGAAGCGAAACTGAGGCCCAGGTCAAACGCCTCTCCTTTGAACTCTTCGATTTTCACAAAGCGATTGTCCAGCGTGGCGACCTTGCGGCGCAGCAATGGCATCGTCTTGATCTTTCGATCTTTCTGAGAGCGGACAATTTCTTTGGCCTGCTTGGCGGCGCATTGTGCTAGACGAGCGGTGATCTTGAACCGATTGACGGCGCGGCCGGTGATGACTTTATCGGCCAGCGCGGCAGTAAAATCCTTCATCGACCAGAAACGCTCAACGAAGTAATTCACCACATTTACATAGAGCAGGAGAGAGGCCTTCAAGGCCGCGACCTTACCGGCATTGGCCTGAGTGAGGTAAACGCGTGAAGCGCGACGCATCGAGCCGCTATTTTTTCTTTTGTGCGCCTTGACCATCCGTCAATTCCGCAATGATCTTTTCGGTTTTTCGCTTCGATCTGCGCTGTCCGTAAAGACGAGCGCAAAACGATGTAATAATGGCGATAAAATCCTGAAGCAAGTCTTCCTTGCCATCGGCCGCTGTGTTGATCACCTCAATTGACCGTCCTTGTTGTTTGAGCAAAGTCTCAATGTAATTGAATCCGAAACGCGTCAATCTGTCCTTATGTTCAACCACAATTCGACGCGCCGTCGGATCATTCAACAATTTAATCAGTTTTGGCCGTTGATCATTAACGCCGGAGCCGATCTCCTTGATTATTCCGCCAATCTGATAGCCTCTGGCGACACAATATTGGTGTGCGCGTTCAGCTTGAGAATCCAGATTCGACTTGTTTTCGGCAGCCGATACTCGCGCGTAAATTACTGTGCGTTCTTGAACGCGAGGGGCGGAATCATCTCGAACGATGATTGTGCCAGTAGGCATTTGCTCAGCATTGAGAATTCCGGCTTTAAACCATCGCCAGGCGGTTCGGTAGGAAATGCCTTGACGCTTCGCGTAGTCAGATAATTTCACGCGAATATATTATGTTACTTGTCCATATTTGTCCATAGAATGAATGTATGAATAATATACTGTGCCTGGTCACAATATGATCTTTTTGCCGTGGTGAGAAGAGCGGATACGAGGGCGCTCGAAGCGCCGAATCGGTTCTCCGGTCCAGCGCCCGTTTTGTCAGCGGCCTCGGGCCGGATTCGCCGTCTCTCAACAATGCCTGGGGCCGCCGCATTGACAATGCTTGACCTCTATCATCGGCGGAATTTATGATGCTGTCTTATTACCTCCGATCTCGTTGATCTCCTATTTTTCACACATTTTCATCACGAAGGAGTGCGCAACATCTTTATGGCCCATCCAACCTCGTCCACGGAAACCGCTAAAAAAATCTGGCATAACGGAAGAATGATCGATTGGGACGACGCGAATATCCACATCATGTCGCATGTGGTTCATTACGGCTCGTCATTGTTCGAAGGCATTCGTTGTTACTCGACGGCGCAAGGCCCCGCCGTCTTCCGATTGCGCGAGCACATCCAGCGGCTGCATGACTCCTGTAAAATCTACCGCACGGAGCTCGAATATTCGGTCGATAAGCTGGTTGAGGCCTGTCTGGAAGTCGTTCGCGTCAACGGTTTCAAGGAATGCTATCTGCGTCCTATAGCCTTCCGCGGCTACGGGCCGTTCGGCGTCTATCCGCTCAACAACCCGGTCGAGGTTTACATCGCCAGCTTTGTCTGGGGCAAATACCTCGGCCAGGACTCGATTGACCAGGGCGTCGACGTGTGCGTGTCGAGTTGGGCGCGGATGCACAACAATACAATTCCGCCCACGGCCAAATCGGCTGCGAATTACATGAACTCGCAGTTGATCAAGATGGAAGCGGTCGCCAACGGCTTCGTCGAAGGCATCGCGCTGGACACCGACGGCAACGTCAGCGAAGGCAGCGGCGAAAATCTCTTCCTGATCCGTCAAGGCGCGCTCTACACCCCGCCGCTCAGCAGCGCCGTCCTGCCCGGCATAACTCGCGATTCTGTCATGCAGATCGCGCGCAACCTGGGCTACGAAGTCCGCGAACAGGTCATCACGCGCGCCGCGCTCTATGTCGCCGACGAGGTCTTCTTCACCGGCACCGCCGCCGAGATCACGCCCATTCGCAGCATTGACCGCACCAAGATCGGCAACGGAAAACGCGGCCCCATCACCGAGCAACTGCAAACCGAATTCTACGCCATCACTTCGGGCGAGAAAGAAGCGCCGGGCGATTGGCTGGCGTTCGTGAACAAATAACGGTTTGGCGTAATCTCCGCGCTCTAAATCAGGCCATACAATATTGGGGCGCCGGTCCAGTATCGCGCGCGTAAGCAAGCGGCTGACTTATGAGAGGGCCGCTTGCTTATGTTGGACGACGCCTGCGCGATCGCCGAGGCGCTGTTCAAATATCCCGAAGACCTCATTCACAAAGCCACGGGCTGGATGCTGCGCGAGGCCGGAAAGCCCGATCCCGCCCGGCTCGAAGGACTATTGCTGGAAAACGGCACCAAAATCCTCCGAACGACCCTGCGATACGCGATCGAGAGATTCCCGCCGGAGAGGCGAAAGACGTTGCTGGAAAAGACGAAGGGGGAGTATAGTGCGCTGGCAAAAGGGACAAACGCAGGCGCGGCTTAAAACAGCCGTGTTCAGTGAGCCCTCCACCCCCACAGGAGGAATTAATGGCCAATCGCAATTTATATGACTCTATTACGACGGTGGAGCCGATTGATCGATCTGGGATAACGGAACTCGTCGTCCAACGCATTAAGGAATTACTGGGGCGAGGGGAATTGAAAGCGGGAAGTCGGTTGCCCCCGGAACGCGAACTGGCCGACATGCTTCACATCAGCCGCCCCAGTTTGCGCACCGCATTGAAAGCCCTGTCAGTGATGGGTGTCATTCACGCGAAGCCGGGCGCCGGGACCTACATCGCCAAATCGCTGCCGGAAGTCTTCACCGAGCCGATGCATTTCATGACGCTGATCAACAACACCAGCGTCGAAGAGCTTTTCGAGGCCCGACTTATCATCGAGGCCGGCTTGGCCGAACTCGCCGCCGAACGGGCCACAGAGTCCGACATCGCCGACTTGATTGAGGAAGTCGAGGAGATGAAAGCGAACACCGGCGACCCCGAAGAGTTTCTCAAACATGACGTGCGTTTCCATCAGGCGATGGCCCGCGCCGCGAACAACAAATTAATGAGCGGCGTGATGGACACCGTGGCTGAACTGCTTTTTCATATCCGCCGCCAGAATGTCGCCCATGCGAAAGATCTCGAAGAGGCCATCGAATGGCACGAAAAGATCATCGCCGCCATGCGTAAACACGACCCGAAGCGCGCTAAAGAGACCCTCACGGGCCACTTGCGCGCGGCTCAATCGGCGTGGGCCCGCGAGCACACGCCGGAAAGTAACGGCAAGGTTGAGGAAGGCGATAAGGCTGGCGGGAAGAAGGCTCGGGGAAAATGAAGCCCTTGGCCAATATGCCAACAATTAATCATTTCACGGTTTGGCGTCCACCCAGTTCTCTCCGACTCCGATCTCGACAATCAGCGGCGAGTCAATCTTCGCGGCGTTCTCCATAGCGGCTTTCACAACCTGGCCGGTTTTTTCGACCTCCTGCTTCGGGACCTCGAAGACCAGCTCGTCGTGAACCTGCAGGATCATTCGCGCCTTCAGTTTTTCGCGGCGCAGACTTTCAGCCACGCGCAACATCGCCAGTTTGACTATGTCGGAGGCGGAACCCTGCATCGGCATGTTGACGGCTTCGCGTTCGGCGCGCGCGCGCGCGGCGCCTTTGCCTTCAAGGTCAGGCACACGCCGTTTGCGTCCGAAGATTGAGCGAACCTCGCAGCCGTTTTCGCGCGCGCGGTCGGGCAATTCGTCCATATATTTTTTGACGCCGGCGTATGTCCGGTAGTATTCGTCAATGACCTTCTTCGCCTCGTTGCGCGAAATGCCCACGCGCTGCGCCAGCCCGAATGGGCCGATGACATAAGCGATCCCGAAGTTGACGATCTTCGCTCTGCGCCGCGCATCCTTCATTTCTTCCGCAGTCTTCGCATTGAAGACTGCGGCGGCGGTGCGGGCGTGAATGTCTTCGCCCTTTCTGAATGTTTCGAGCATCACCTCGTCTTTCGTCACGTGCGCAAGCAGACGCAGCTCGATCTGCGAATAGTCGGCCGAGAGCAGGACATGCCCGTCGGCGGGGATGAACGCGCGGCGGATGCGGCGGCCCATCTCGGTGCGGATCGGGATGTTTTGTAAGTTTGGATTGACCGAGGACAGTCTTCCCGTAGCCGCGATGGTCTGATTGAGCGTGGTATGGATGCGCCCGTCCGCCGGGTTGATCAACTGTGGGAACGCATCGACGTATGTGCTTTTGAGCTTCGCCAATTCACGGTGCTCGATGATCAGTCGCGGCAATTCGTATTTTTCGGCCAATTCGTCCAACACGTCGCGGCTGGTCGCGATCTTCCCCGTGGCCGTGCGGCGCGAGACCTGGTAATTCAGCTCCTCGAAAATCTCGCCGAGTTGCTGTGGCGAGCCGATGTTGAATGGGCGCCCGGCCAACGCGTAAATCTTCTTCGAGAGCTTCTCCAGTTCTTTCTCCATCTCGACCGAAAGCTTTTCCAGCGCGCCGGTCGAGACGCGGAACCCGGCCTCTTCCATTTCGTAAAGCAGCGGGACGAGCGGCATCTCGATTTTCCGGTAGACGAAGTCCAGCTTCTCCTGCTGAAAATCGTATTGAATCTTGTCCTCCAGAATCCGCGCGTTCAAGACGTCGGCCAGACGCCCTGTCGCGTCGGCGTATTGGGCGATCGTCGACTCCTCGCCGGTCGTGATCGAATGATCGAGGTATTCGCTCGCCAGCTGCGGCAGTTCGTATTTAGTGCGGTCGGATTCGAGCAGGTAAGCCTGCATCATTGTGTCGTCCGTCACATTTTCCAGTTCGACGCCGAGGCCGGTGAGCAGCCGCGTCGCGCTCTTCAGGTCGTGCGTGGATTTTTCGATCAGGCCATTGCCGAAAACGTCTTTGAGCAGATTTACAGCCTCTTTGGGGTCGTCGCAGTTCTCGAAATCGAAATATTCGGCCGAACCTGACGAAGTCGAAAACGCCGCCACGCCGAGCTTGCCGGATTCGGTTTCGGACAATGCGAACGCGAACTGCTCGCGGTCGTAAAAGGTTTGGACCAGCTGGCGTAGATCTTCGACCTTCGT
This sequence comes from Blastocatellia bacterium, assembly GCA_035275805.1. Taxonomy (GTDB): domain Bacteria; phylum Acidobacteriota; class Blastocatellia; order RBC074; family RBC074; genus JAJVID01. Next base: position 3,051 of record DATEMG010000214.1, on the reverse strand, counting down.
GATGAGGCGGTATGATGACGCGCCGCCGGATTTATTCGCCGCCGCCGTTTCGCCCGGTTTCGCGCCGCCCTTGAACTCCTGTTTCAATTGAGCGAATTCGAGTTCGTTGAACAACTCGTAGGCCAGCTTCTGGTCAGGCTCTTCGACGATCAACGCCTCCATGTCGAGTTTGATCGGAACGTTGAGATCAATGCGCGCAAGTTCGCGTGAGAAGCGAATCTGATCGGCGTGATCGCGCAGCGATTCGCGATAGGTCTTCTTCTTGACCTGTTCCCAATTTGCGAGCGCGTTATCGATTGTGCCGAACTCCGTGAGCAGCGAGGCCGCGCCTTTTTCGCCGATTCCGGGCGCGCCGGGAATGCCGTCCACGGCGTCGCCCATCAACCCAAGCCAGTCGACGATCTGATCAGGTCGCACACCGTATTTGGCCTTCACGCCGGCCTCGTTGAGCAGGTTCTCGCCGTTCTTGTCCACGCGAAGCATGAGCACGTCGTCGTCTCGCACCAACTGGCTGAGGTCTTTGTCGTTCGTGACGACGACCGTTTGCAGGCCGGCTTCGGTGGCCTGTCTGGCGAGCGCGCCGAGGATGTCGTCGGCCTCGTAGCGAGGGATGCGCAGCACGGGCACGCGCAGCGCTTCGCAAACGCGCAGGATGTACGGCAGTTGCGCGACCAGGTCTTCGGGCATTTCGGGACGGTGAGCCTTGTAATCGGCGAACTGTTCTTGGCGAAAGGTCATTTCCTTCGAGTCGAGCACGACGCCGAGATAATCGGGGCGGTGATCCTTCATCAATTTGCGCAGCGTCACCGTGAAGCCGTATGTGGCGTTGGTCGCCAGACCTTTAGAATTCGACAGCCCGCGAATCGCGTAATAGGACCGAAAAATATTCGACATTCCGTCAACCAGGAAGAGGCGTTTTTTGTTTGGCATGGCTCAAATTATCGTTGAGCTGAAGAGAGGGGGTCAAGATGAATGATTTGTGGTTTGGATTGAGCTATCATGATCTCTAAATGGGGCGCTCAGTAAAGCTTGACGATCCCAGTTTGAGGACATAGGCTATCGCCTCTTTATATTTGTCAATGTTTGCTCATAGACAAATGATGTGCCTTATTACGCTACAACCCGGCCTTGCTCAATTTTGCCCGGCGGCTGAGCGCCGTCGATGTAGGGGCTGTCACAGCTAAAGCTGTCGTTCCATATCCCAACGACAATCTATCAACTCATAAATTTGTAAGGAGAAAGTCATGGCATTACGTATTGGCGAAGTCGTTCCTGATTTCAGCGCGGAGACTACAGAAGGCCCGATCAACAGCTTCCACGAATGGATCGGCGACGGTTGGGTTATCCTCTTCTCGCACCCGAAGGACTTCACCCCGGTTTGCACCACGGAACTCGGCTATATGGCCAAGCTCAAACCCGAATTCGAGAAGCGCGGCGTCAAGGTCCTTGGCCTTAGCGTCGACCCGGTTGATTCTCACAAGAAATGGGCTAAGGACATCGAGGAGACGCAAGGCGCGGCGCTCAATTTCCCTGTAATCGCGGATTCCGAGCAGAAGGTCGCGCGGCTCTACGACATGATCCACCCGGAAGTGAGCGACGTCTTCACCGTCCGGACGGTCTACGTCATCGGGCCGGACAAGAAGGTGAAAGCGATGATCACTTACCCGGCGAGCACGGGCCGCAATTTCGACGAAATCCTGCGGGTCGTGGACTCGATCCAACTGACGGCCAAATACAGCGTGGCGACGCCGGTCAACTGGAAACAGGGCGAAGATTGCATCATCGTCCCGGCGCTCTCCGACGAAGCGGCCAAAGAGAAATTCCCTGGCGGTTGGAAGACCCTGAAGCCTTATCTGCGCATCGTTCCGCAGCCGGGCAAGTGAAGAGACGGGGCGACTTGGCGACGGGGAGACGGGGCGACGGAGGACAAGTAGGTTCTGATCTCTTTTTATCGCCAAGTCGCCCCGTCGCCCCGTCGCCAAGTCGCCACTCAGACTGTCTTCGTCACCTTCGACAGTGACCTCGGTTGGTCGGGAGTCAATCCTTTGGCCTCGGCCAGGAGCGCGGCGAAGATTTGGGCGGGAATGATGTATGGGATCGGCGAGAGCGATTCTGCGCCGCGTTCAGGGATTCTGATTTGACGCGACGCCGATTTGAGCGCGGAGGGCTCGCTGGAGATCACAATCGTCTCGGCGCCGAGTCCCTGCAACTTTTCCAACAACTCTCTGGTTCCTTTCAGCGTCGGACCGGGCGGCGCGAAGACGAAGACAGGGAAGCCGGGATCAATCATGGCGATCGGGCCGTGCAGGAAATCGGCGCCGGAGAATCGTTCGGCCACCACATAACAGGTCTCCATCAGCTTGATAGCGAATTCGAAAGCGTTGGCGTAATTCAACCCTCTGCCTACGACGACGCATTGCTCCATAAACGCGTACCTTTCGACAATTTCGGCGATGCGGGGCTGGAGCGTGAGCGAGGCCGCCGCCAGTTCAGGCAGTCGTTCAACTTCGGCTTTGTGGCCGTTTCCGCTCAAGGCGTTGGCGAGCAGGTGAAAAATCAGCAACTGCCCCGTATAGGTCTTGGTGGCGGCCACGCTGCGTTCGCGCCCGGCATGGATCAGGAATGTTTCGTCGGCCAGTTTCGTCATCGAGGATTCGGCCTCGTTCGTGATGGCCAGCGTCGTCGCGCCGCAGCGCTTCGAGTTTTCGAGCGTCAGGTTGATGTCGGCGCCCTCGCCCGATTGCGAAACCCCGACGACCAGCGCGCCGCGCAGGTCCATTCTGGTTTTATAAAGCGTGTGGATCGCCGGCGCCGCGAGCGAGACCGGAATGCCCGTTGTCATCTCGATCACGTAGCGCCCGAAGATCGCGGCGTTGTCGGAACTGCCGCGGGCGACGAGCACGATCAGCCGCGGGCGAGCGGCTTTCAAACCCGCCGCGAAGGCCTCGATCTTTTTCGATTCACGCTTGATCGTCCGCTCGATCGCGGCGGGTTGTTGATGGATTTCATCTAGCATCACAGACATAAATAATCTCCGGTATCATGAAATAG
>DATEMG010000213.1:0-12125 GCA_035275805.1 Blastocatellia bacterium | reverse complement strand
TTGATCGAGTTTGACTGTCAGGGTTCGAGCGTCGTACCGCATCGCCGCTGTCTCTTTCCACCGGTGATGTTTGTCTTTATCTCGCTTGTACGCTTCCGCAACCACGTTGCGAGCAGAGCAAACGAGGTTGGCCGGAAGCTTTGTCATTTCCCTTATGTCTCGATATGTGATGTGGTGAAGCGCAACCGAGCTAAAGACTTTCTTCTCGAAGGCAACCTCAGAGACGTGGTTGAGCGCCATTGCGTAGGCTTTCTGAGTCTCGGCGATAGACTGCGAAACCTGCTCAGTTGTCTCAAGTTTTATCTTCAACATGACAGTTACTCTCATGTAGGCAACATATATCACCTAACTTACTGGTATTGCAAGAGAGGATTGCGCTACGCAAAGCCTTCGCGCAATGCCGATTTCCTCTGACGGCTACAAGCCGGCAGTCTCCATCGGCGAAACTTATGAAACGAAGCTCAACGATATTTCTTCAGATAGTCATCGTGCTCATCGGTATCGGCGCGCTTGCCCTTATGCTTTGGGAACCTCACCTTGAGGGCAGGAATGCGCACGCCACGCTCTTTGAGATTTACTTCAAAGATCCATTCTTGGCGTATGTCTACACGGCGTCTATTGCCTTTTTCGTCGCGCTCTATCAAGCATTCAAGCTGTTGGGCTACATAGGAGCAAATGAAGTATTTTCGCAACGCTCTGTGAAAGCCTTGCGGACTATAAAATACTGCGCAATAGCCATTATCGGTTTTGTGGCGGTATCAGTAATCTTCATTATGTTTGCCGACAAAGACGACCGGCCGGCGGGGGTTTTCATGAGGATCCTCATTGGCTTCCCTTCGATCGTCATCGCCACCGCAGCCGCGATGTTTGAGCGGATCTTGCAAAATGCCGTGGATATAAAATCCGAGAACGACTTAACGGTATAAGGAGACCAGCATGGCAATCATCATTAACATCGACGTCATGTTGGCGAAGCGGAAGATGAGCGTCACCGAGCTTGCCGAGAAAGTCGGCATCACGATGGCGAATATTTCCATATTGAAAAACGGCAAAGCTAAAGCTATCCGGCTATCAACCTTGGAGGCAATTTGCAAAGCCTTGGAGTGTCAGCCTGGAGATATTTTGGAATACAAAGAGAACCTTCCGTAGTGCGGAAGCGCAAATTGTTGGCAGAAGGGGAGCGCAACTATGAAAATCAAAATATTATTCGCAACTGTACTTACACTGGCGTTGGGCGCCGCAGGCTACGCCCAGGCGCTGGACAAAGCCAAACTCGACCAGTTTTTTGACCGGCTCGCCGAAAAGAACAAAGCAATGGGGAGCCTCATCATCGCCAAAGACGGCAAGGTTGTTTACACCCGCGCCATCGGCTATGCCCAGGTCGATGGCGCCACAAAGAAGCCTTTGACGGCGGCGAGCAGATTCCGGATCGCTTCGATCACAAAAACATACACCGCGGTGATGATCCTGCAGCTTGTCGAGGAAGGAAAACTGAAGCTGACCGACACCCTCGACAAGTTCTTCCCGCAGGTTCCAAACGCCCAGAAAATTACCATCCTGCAAATCCTCTCGCATCGCAGCGGTATCCCAAACGTAAGGCGCGATCAGGCAACCTGGAAACCTGGAGCGCCAGTAACCAAGGATGAAATGCTCGCGCTGATCGTCAAAGGCTCCCCTGAATTCGAGCCGGACACGAAGAATTCCTACAGCAATTCCGGCTATTTCCTTTTAGGCCTTATCCTTGAAAAGCTAACCGGCAAACCCTACGACCAGGCTCTTGAGGAACGAATCAACTCCAAGATCGGGCTCAAGGATACATACATCGCTACCGGACGCATCGATGTGAACAAAGGCGAAGCTCTGACCTATATCAATACCGGCAGCGACTGGAAACAGGGTTTTGAAACCGATCCGAGCATCGGGTTCCAGCTTATTTCAACCCCCGGCGACATGGCCAAATTCATTCAGTCGCTCTTCGACCTGAAAATGATTTCTCAGGGCAGCCTCAATCAGATGAAAACGATGAGGGACGACGAGGGGATCGGAATGGTGACCTTCACGTTCGCTGGCAAGACCTTCTACGGGAACACCGGCGGCGGCGACAACTACGGGTCGTGGCTGGCTTACCAGCCGGAAGAAAAGCTGGTGGTCGCCTACACCACCAACGCGAAGGTTCACCCGGTCAAGGACATTGTCAGCGGCGCGATCGACATCTACTACGGTAAGCCGTTCGAGATTCCCGCCTTCGAAACGATCGCCATAATCCCGGAAGTCCTGGACAAATACGTCGGGGTTTATTCCAGCCCCGACGCCCCCAAGAAATGGACCATCACGAGGGACGGCGGGACGCTCTTCGTTCAGCCGGGCAGTGAAGGCGCTGTTGCGGTCCAAGCGACGGCGCAGGATAAATTTCAACTCTTCGGCGGGCGGGTCGTTTTCGAGTTCGACGCCGCAAAAAACCAGATGATGCTAATACGCGGCGGTCGGTCGATAGTTTTCACGAAGGAAAAATAACCGTACCAAATCGAATTGCGCGAAAGCCCGCAATCTGTAATAAGACGACAACCTTGACGCAAAACATGGTATGAGGGAAGGGCTATCCGGTTATTTGGATTCTGACTCTCGCGCCGGTTTCCTCGCGATCAATTCGTACAACATCGGCAGGACGAACAGTGTGAGTAGAGTGGAGGAGATGAGGCCGCCGATGACGACCGTGGCGAGCGGGCGCTGCACTTCAGCGCCGGGCGCAGTTGAGAGCGCCATCGGGACGAAGCCGAGGCTGGCGACCAGCGCAGTCATAAGCACGGGCCGCAGCCGCGCGCTAGCGCCTTCCAGCACTGCTTCGCGCAGATTCGATCCATTCTCGCGCAGGCTGTTGATGTAGCTGACCATCACCACGCCATTGAGCACGGCCACGCCGAAGAGCGCAATGAAACCGACCGCAGTTGACAGGCTGAGGTTTAACCCGCGCAGCCATACCGCCGCAACTCCGCCGACCAGCGCGAAGGGCACGTTGGCGATGATCAGCGCGGCGTACCTGAGCGAGTTGAATGTCGAATATAGCAACAGAAAGATGAGCAATAGCGCCAGCGGCACGACGATGTAAAGCCTCTGCATTGCTCGCTGCGTGTTCTCGAATTCGCCGCCCCAGGTGATGTAGTAGCCGGGAGGCAGTTTCACTTCGCGCTCTATCAGGCTCTGAGCTTCGGCCACGAAGCCGCCGATGTCGCGCCCGCGCACGTTCGATTGAATGACAATGCGACGTTGCGCGTCTTCGCGGTTGATGACCTCCGGGCCTGAGGCTGTGCGAATGTCGACGACCTGACCGAGCGTGACCCGCTCGCCGCCGGGCGTCGGAACGAGTAGCGCTCGGATCGTTTCGACCTCTTTGCGCCGGGCTTCCGGCAATCGCACAATGACGTCGAATCGCTTGCGCCCGTCGATCACTTCGGTCGATACTCCGCCGCCGACGGCCGTTTCGATCAACTCTTTAACGTCTTCGACCCGCAGCCCGTAACGCGCCATCTCCACGCGGTTGACCGCGATCTGCAACTCGCCCGCGCCGCCGAGCGCCTCGGTCTGCGTGTCGGCCGAGCCGCGCACGCCGCGCAATATGTTCTCGATCTTTCGGGCTTCGCGCTCTAGTGTCGCCGGATTGTCGCCGAACAGCTTTACTGCAACGTCGGCTTTCACCCCCGAGATAACCTCGTCCAATCGCATTGCAAGCGGCTGTGTGAAATTGTATACCACGCCGGGGACGTCCTTGAGCTTCTCGTCGAGCTTCTCGATCAGTCGCTCTTTTGTCTTGACCGTGGTCCATTGTTCCTTCGGTTTGAGGATGACATAGACATCGCCTTGATAAATGCCCATCGCCTCGGTCGCCAGATCGGGACGGCCAATTTTGGTCACGACGGTTTCGACTTCAGGAAATTCCCGAACCACTTTCTCGACCATCGTGGCGATCTCGACTGATTGCGTCAGCGAGACCGATGGCAGGCGGCGCGTTTCGATCAACAGCGCGCCTTCGTCAAGCTGGGGCATGAACTCCGTCCCCAGAAATTTTATCGAGCCGACCGCGATTGACACGACGACTAACGCGGCGCCGATCGTCAACCAGCCTTTGCGCATCAAGAGCGCCAGCAGCCTCCGGTAGCGATTCTGTAGCGCGGTCAACAGCCGTTCGTGGCCATCGTGATGTCGAGGACTAAGCGCGAACGAAGTGACCGCCGGCACGAACGTCATTGTCAGAACAAGCGCGCCGGCCAGCGCGCAGCAAACCGTCAGCGCCATCGGACGGAACATTCGCGCTTCCAGTCCCTGCAAGGCGAAAATCGGCAAATAAACCGCGATGATGATCAACACGCCGAATGCAATGGGTCGCGCGACCTCGAACGCGCCGCTGCGCACGATACGATCGATCTCATCGCGGGTTTTCGCACCCTGGCGGTTCAACTCTCTGGCGACGTTTTCGACCATGACTACCGCGCCGTCCACTATCAGCCCGAAATCTATCGCGCCCAGGCTCATCAGGTTGGCCGTCACGCCGAAGACCTTCATCCCGACGAACGCCGCCAGCATCGAGAGCGGGATCACCGACGCCACGATCAGCGAGGCGCGCACGTTGTATAGGAACAGGAATAGTACGAGGATCACCAGCGCCCCGCCTTCGATCAGATTCGTGGCCACGGTGCGGATCGTGCGATTGACTAGAGTGGTCTGCTGGTAGAACGGCGTCAGCTTCACGCCCACCGGCAAGGTCTTTTCGATCTTGCTGACGCGATCCTGAACGCGTTCGATGACGGCCTTGGAATTTTCGCCCTTGGTCATGATGACCATCCCAGAGACGACCTCGCCATGGCCGTCTTTGGTCACCGCGCCCTGGCGAACCGCTGGGCCGACTTCGACAGTAGCTACATCTTTCACCAACACTGGCGCGCCCGCCGACGATTTGATCACGACCTGTCGAATCTGCTCTTCAGCGCGCTCGCTATCGAACCGCCCCAGCCCGCGCACGGTGTAGCCTTCCGAACCTCGTTCGATGTAGCTGCCGCCGAAGTTGCTGTTGCTTGTCGAGAGCGCGTGGTAGAGATCGCGCAGCGTCAGGTTGTATGCGAGCAGCCGTTCGGGTTCGACCAGCACATGATACTGCTTAACGAAGCCGCCCCACGAATTGACCTCGTTGACCCCGGGCAATGCGCGCAGTTGCGGCTTGATCGTCCAATCATGGAGTGTCTTCAGGTCCATCGCGCTATGGTCTTTACCTTCGACCACGTACTGATAGACCTCGCCGAAAGCTGTCGCCACGGGACCTAGCGTGGGCTGCATGCCTTCGGGGATGCGCGTCTTCGCTTCCTGCAAACGCTCGTTGACCACTTGACGCGCGAAATAAGTGTCCACGCTGTCGGAGAAAACGATCGTGATGATCGAGAGACCGAATTTGGAGATTGAACGTACCTCCTCTGTGTCGCGGATACCCATCATCGCGCTTTCAATTGGATATGTGACGAGCTGCTCAACTTCGGCCGCGGCCATGCCAGGGGCCTCGGTGACGATGTTGACCTGATTGTTAGTTAGGTCCGGGAAAGCGTCAATCGGTAGCGATGTGAAGGCGTAGATGCCCGCTGCGGTTAGCGACAGGGCGCCCGCGAGAATGAGCAGGCGCTGTCGCAGAGAGAATTCGATGAGGGCTCGAATCATTCTTCAGAGAGTGTGGATTTAAGAAATTCCGACTTGATAAAAAAGGCGCCGCGCGTCACGACGCGTTCGCCCGGTCGCAAGCCATCGGTAATCTCGATCAGCCCGTTCTGCCGGCGACCAGTCTGCACGGGCCTCTTCTCGAACAGTTCGTCTCCTGGAGCAACGAAAACCACTTGCTCACCTTGCATCTCGATCACTGTTTCGACGGGCAAGGCAATGACCTCCTGCCCCTTTTCGGAAGCAATATTGATCGTCGCGTACATCTCCGGCCTCAAATTGCCGCGCGGGTTGTGAACCAGACATCGCACTTGCGCGGTTCGGGTTTCGGGGTTAAGCGTTTCACCGATGTGAACGACGCGGCCGGCGAAACGCTGATCGCCGAAGGTCGAGATACCAATTTCTACCGGCTGTCCGACGCGAACCAATGCAGCCTGCTGTTGGGGCGCCTCGGCGATGGCCCATAGCGTGTCCAGATTGGCGATTGTCATCAGATCGCTGGCCTCGTTGACCACTGTGCCGAGCGTCACGTTGCGTTTGAGCACGACGCCGGTAATCGGCGCGTAAATGACGATGTCCTCGTGGCTGTCCTGCGGCGCGTTCAGGTGCTTGAGCCATTCTGACGCCCGCGCATGTTCAGCGCGCGCCTGTTCCAACTCGGCTGTCGCCGCGGTGACGTTGGCCGCTGCGTGGGATTGTTCGCGTCTTGAGAGCGCCTTTGCGGCCAGCAACCGATCGGCGCGGTCAAGCTCGGCCTTGGCGTAGGCCAGCGCCTTCTCTCTCTCGGTCACAGCCACCTGCGCCTTGGCGGCGTTGGCGCGCGCGTCCAGCAGTTCGTGGCTGTGGATGTAGATCAACGCCTGGCCTTTCTTCACGTAATCGCCGACCGTCGCGAGCACGCGCGTCACTCGCCCGGTGACGATGGTTCCGACGCGGGCAGCCGCGTCATCGTTGAGCGCCAGCCGCCCTGACGATTCGAGCGTCTGCCGGAACGAATGGATTGAAACGTCGCCGATCTTGATCTGGCCGCGCTCGATGGCTTCGGGCGAGAGCCGGACTTGATTGGCTGGCGCCTTCCACTCTTTCGCTTCACTCGCGGGCTTCGATTCGGAGGCGTTTTGCGTCTCCCCATTCTCACTCCCGGACAGTCGAAACCGTCCCAGCAACAACCCGGCGCAGAAGACAACCACGAGCGAAAGCGATAGGAGCAACTTCATCCGAAGGCTGCTGTCTTTCGCACTGCGCGACGATTTCGCTTCCGTCATTTCCTTGTCATTTTCCATACGCCCTCTGACCGGCGTTCTGTCGCGCCGGCAATTGTTCGATCCCCGCAGCGCGCTCCAGGTCGTGAACCGCCAATTGATACTCGTAAAGGGCCTGAAAGTAGAACTCCTGCGCCTGGATGCGGACGCGTTGCGCATCGAGCAGCACTAGCAGATCAACCGCGCCTTCGCGATAAGCGGCCAACGAGACGCTGCGGGATTCATCCGCGAGCGACAGAAATTCCGCGCGCAGCGATTCGACCTGCTTCTGGTTCAATTCGACCGCCCGCCGCGCCGCCGCGAGTTCGGCCAGAACCGTGGATTGCGCGTACCGAAGCTCCGCCCGCGCCGCTTCGACCTCGGCTTGAGCGCGGGCGATCTGTGCCTGATTGCGGTTGTGAAAAGGCAGCGGCGCGCTCACTGCGGCGAAGAGAGCGTTTTCCGATCCGTTGCGTTTATAACCAAAGCTGGCGGTGATGTCCGGTCTGACTCGCGCATGTTCGAGCCGCAGCAGCGATTCGGCGCGCTCCACGCGGGCCTGAGCCACTTGCATTTGTGGCAGTCGCATCGCCGCCTCTCGCAGCGAAGGCATATCGAGTGTCGCTGGTTGGTAATCCGGCTCTTCGGTGACGTCAAAAGAGAGATCGCCGTCTTCAAAAGACGACGCGCCCATCGCGCGCAGCAATTCGATTCTGGATCGCTCGTATTCCAGGTTGATCTTTCGCGACTGGAACTCGACGCGCTTAACTTCCAACCGCGCCTTGATCAGATCTCCTTCGGCGGTGTAGCCCTCTTTTACTCTGATTTCGTTCATGCCGGCGAGCTGGTTCAGGTTGTTGTGGTTCTCGCGTAGAAGTTCCAGGCGCAGACGCGCATTGGCGACGCGTTGATATGTGGCTTTGACTTCGTAAACGACGCGACGCTCGACGGCCGAAGCCTCCGACTGCGCCGCTTCAAGATTATGTTCGGCCGAAGAGATGCGGAGGCGCCTTTTGCCGGCAGTCTCGAAGGTCTGTGTGTAAACCGCGAACCAATCTGTGTCGCTCCCGAAATCAAAGCCTTTTTGTGTCGGGCCGATCGGAAAATTCTCGCCGCTCACGGTTAGACTCGGATTCGATCTCAACCCCGATTCAAGCCTCTCCGCTTCGGCTATCGCCACACGTTGTTTGGCCGCGATGATATGGGGGTGATACTGCCGCGCGCGTTCGACCGCTTCGGCGAGCGTCAACCGTCGTGGCTGTGCTGGTTGCGCCATCGTTGCGCTGGCAGACAACGCCGCCAGCAGCAGCGCCGACGCCAATCGCCACCCCAACCCTGAAGTAATGCAATTGTTCATTGCGGCTGATTGTATGAATGCAAAATGAATAGAAGATGAATCAGGCCGAGTGGAAGAACGACGCCGGGGCGTCGATTACGCGGGCAGTGAGACGGTGAAGGAACTGCCGCGTTCGGGGGCGCTCTCCAGACTGACGAAGCCGTGATGCGCCTCGGCTATCCATTTGACGATTGGCAATCCCAGCCCGCTGCCGCCCTCGGAGCGAGAGCGCGCCTTGTCCACGCGATAGAAACGCTCGAAGACGCGCGCGGCTGCCTCTGCCGGAATGCCGATACCGCTGTCGGTAACGCGAAGATTGATCCGGCCGTCATCGCGCCACAACTCGACCGCGACCGATCCCCCCTCAGGCGTATATTTAATCGCGTTGTCCAGAAGATTGATGACCATCCGTCGAAGCAGGTCTTCGTCGCCGCGAAAGGCCGTGTCCCCGGATGACTCGAAATTGAGAGAGAGATTCTTGTTCAGAGCAAGCGCGCGCGCCGAATGGACGCATTCTTCGATCAGGTCATTGAAGTAAAACTCCTCCAGCTTAATGCGACGATGCCCGGCGTCGGCGCGCGCCAGCGCCAGCATGTCTTCGACGATGCGCGAGAGTAGCCGCGCCTCGTCCTGAATGATCGCCAGCGTCTCGCGGTATTCGCCCGGCTCCCGGTCCTGCGAGAGCGACACATCGGCTTCGCCGCGGATGATCGCCAGCGGCGTCCGCAACTCGTGAGACGCATCGGCCGTAAAACGCCGCATGCTTTCGAACGAGTTCTCGATCCGCGCCAGCAAATCATTGAAGACGCGCGCCAGTTTGCCCAATTCGTCGTTCTTATTCGTCGCCGGCAAACGCTCGTGGAGGTTCTCGGCGCTTATCCGCTCGGCCCGCAAGGTCATCTCAGCGATCGGGGCCAGGCTCTTGCGCGCCAGCAAGTAACCTGCCAATCCGGCCATTAACAGCATCGCGGGAAGGCTGAGCAGAAATATCTTCCGGAGCGCGCGCATTTGGTCGATTAGGTCTTGCCGCGATTCTGCCACTACGATCACATACTCGGCGTCTTCGCTGCGCGGCGCATATGCGACCACGCGCCACTCGCCCTGTCCGTCAGCAGCTGTCGTTGTTAGGACAGGATTGCGACTTGCGATTGCCCTGGACAGAAATTCCCCGCGCGCCGTCGCCGCCGGATGATTGACATCATTTGATGCTTCAGAGCGCTGGTTGTGGTTCGCGTCAAGCAAGCGGTCGTCGCGGAAGATCGCCAGAAAGAGGTTCGGCTGCTGGTACTCGCGGATCGCATGCGCGGTTGCCACACTTTCTACATGGCCGTTCTCAATCATCTCGTGGTGAAAAAGGATTGCGACGGTGCGTGCGGCCTTTGTCAGCGACCGGTCAAAGCGGTCATGCGCGTCTTTCTGGATTAAGATATAAAGGGAAAAGCTGAACGCGCCGAGCAATACGCCGAAGATCAGGACGTACAACAGCGTCAATCGCACGCGAACACTATTGAGCATCTTCGTGTTCCTCTTCATCCGAGAAAATGTACCCTGCGCCACGCCTGGTGTGAATTAAAGGGTGGCTGAATCCTTCGTCAACTTTCTTCCGCAAGCGGCGCACGTAGACATCAATGACATTCGACATTGGATCGAAGTTTTCATCCCAGACGTGCTCGGCGATCTCTTCGCGACCCAACAGGCGGCCCTGATGCAGCGCGAAATATTCGAGGAGCGCATACTCTTTGGCCGTCAGCCCGATACGTCTGCCCGCGCGCGTCGCCGTGTGGTTGGCCGTGTTCAGCGTCAAGTCTGCGACCTGCAGCGCGGGCGGTCTGAATTCCAAGGCGCGCCGCAGGAGCGCGCGAACCCGCGCCAGTAGCTCTTTAAAATCGAATGGCTTGATCAGGTAATCATCGGCGCCGCTGTCCAATCCCTGGACACGGTCGTCAACCGCGTCGCGCGCCGTTAGCATCAGAACCGGCGTTTTAACATTGCGCTCACGCAACTCGCGGCAGACCTCAAAGCCGTCCCTGCCTGGCAGCATCACGTCCAGAATGATCAGGTCGTAATCGTTTATTTCAGCCTGATATAACGCCGATTCGCTGTCCCCGGCAATGTCGATGGCGTAACTCTGCTCGCGTAGCCCCTTGGCAACGAAACGCGCCACGCGTGGCTCGTCTTCGACCAGAAGGATTCTCATCTTTTCTCTCCAGGCGAAACTCTAACAGCCCACACATGAAAAGACGATGAATTTGACGCAGTAAGCTCCTCTTGCAGAAGTTTGCGCACGAGGCGAATTGCACTGTCCGAGTGGCTCGCTGTCACCCCATAGAATACAGCGCTGCTTCAACTACGTTTCCGAACGAAAGCCCTGATGTCGCAGATGGATTCGCGGTGGCCAATCAAGTTGCCAAGAGGCTCAACGTCCCGTTTTTAGTAGTCGACGTCGCTAAGACCATGGCCGGTCGTTGGGTCGCCATCGAGTGCAATGATGCCCAATAGTCTGGCTACGCCTCAATCCCGCCGTACGAGCTTTGGCGAAAGATTTTGGCCTTTGTCGTTCGGTAGCTGCATATTGTCGGGGGCGCTAATCGATCGGTCATAGCGCCTTTCAATAATGGCGGCTCGTGGGTTAAATGTGAGGTTCGGCAAGGCGGTCCACCGAAGCTTCACGAAAGAACGGGCGGCGCGATTCAAGCAGTTCCTGATTGACCATCCGCCGCGGAAGAATTGAGTAAGGACTTGCCACTTCGACGAACATACGATTGACGCCGACTTCGGGTAAAAAATTCAACTAGTAGAACTGGCTACTTATGCTAAAATCCCGCGCCGTGAAGTTGACCTTGCAGGTGAATTTCGACCATGAAACGCACAACGCAGAGTGATATGCAGGCAGTTGCACTCGATCAGTTCGGCGGCCCGGAGGCGCTGAAACTCCAAACGCTCCCCGTGCCCGAGGTCGGGCCAGACGAAGTCTTGGTCCGTGTCGAGTCAGCCGGTATAGGCGTGTGGGATCCTTTCGAGCGCGAGGGAGGCTACGCGGAAATGCTCGGGATCGAACCACAGTTTCCCTACGTGCTCGGTTCTGAAGGAGCAGGCGTGGTCGCCGCCGTGGGCGAGAGCGTCAGCCGCTTCAAGAAAGGCGACCGGGTCTATGCCGCGGGCTTCCTAAACCCTAAGGGTGGCTTCTATGCCGAGTACGCTGCGGTGAAGGCCGAGCTTGTTTCGCACGTTCCCGATGGGCTGACGATCGAGCAGGCGGGGGTAATGTCGGGCGTAGCAATCACTGCCTTACGTGGTCTCGACGATACTTTGCGGCTGAAGCCAGGCGAGTCGGTGATGATCTTCGGGGCCAGCGGTGGCGTCGGGCACATGGCCGTGCAACTCGCCAAGCGGATGGGCGCTCGCGTTTTCGCGGTGGCGTCGGGCGACGACGGGGTGGCGCTAGCGAAAAGTTTAGGCGCCGACGCCGCCGAGAACGGGCAGATAGATGATGTGCTGGCCGCTGCCCGGGTGTTCGCTCCCGAGGGACTCGCTGCCGCCTTGCTCACTGCCGGCGGCGAGACCGCCGAGAAGGCGTTGTCAGCGGTGCGCGATGGAGGGCGCATCGCCTATCCCAGCGGCGTCCAGCCCGAACCCCAAGCTAGATCCGGTGTGCAAGTCTACAGCTACTATGGCGATCCCGATGCGGAGATCATCGGAAGACTAAACCGTCTGATCGGCATCGGTCCGTTTAAGGCGCATATCGCCCGCACCTTCCCCCTCGACCAAGCAGCCGATGCTCACCGCGCCCTCAATGATCATTACCTCGGGAAGCTCGCTCTACGAGTTAGTTGAAGATGCAGTGTGTCCCTTCG
>DATEMG010000212.1:0-5390 GCA_035275805.1 Blastocatellia bacterium | reverse complement strand
GGATAGTGGGCAGCTCCGCTCACTGCCCACTATCCACTGCCCACTATCCACTGTTTACTAGTCTCTGGTTCGCGCGGGGGCGGCGGTGCGGATCAGGATCTCGGTTCCCGGCTCGAGAATTAATGTTTTTCCGTCCTGGACCAGGACCGAGCCGGCGCCGACGCCGGCGCCCAGGATCGCGCCGATGGCCGCGCCTTTACCGCCGCCGGCAATGCCGCCAATGATCGCGCCGAGCGCGCCGCCGGCGACGCCGCGAGTCGCGGTGTCTTTAGTCCGGCTGCTGGTTTCGACGTTGCCTTCCTCGTCAACGGTCTTGACGGACTCTGTCTGGTAGACCTTCTCGACCTGACCGGCGAACCGGCTGGCGCGACCGTCACGCATCCTGATCGTGTCGAAGGCCAGCGACAATTCGGTTTTGCCCGTGGCCTTGCCCGATTTATTGAGCGTGGCGATGTGGCCTTCGATAACCGCCTCGGAGTAATCGCTCGGGTCGAGCACAACGGCCGTGAACTGGTCGCCTTCCCTATTCGTCTTCGTGTTGATCTCCGTGTTGAGACGGATCTTCATCTGAAGGCCATCGGGAACGATGGGCCGCCTGGAGATCTTGTCATCCCGGTTCTGAGAGATCTTGTCATCCCGGTTCTGATCGTCGCCGCGCTGACTGGGCGGCGGCCCCTGGGGCGCAGGCGAGGCCTGCGGGGGCGGGCTGTTCTCGTTGACCGCCGCGATGACCAGAGTGCGCAGGTTCGACGGAAGTGAGACCGTGAACGGCCGTCCGAAGTATCCGTCGTTATACCCAAGTTCGAAGCCCGTGCGGTAAGACTCTTCGAATTCCGCCTTCGTGCCCATGCGGGTCTCATAGCCGCGGTCGGCGCGGTTGAAAGCGTCACTGCTCGAAAATTCGCGCGGCTGGCTCTCGTTGAAATCACTCTTGCCTTTCGTGAAGCCGTCTTCATAGCCGGAGCGGTATCCGTGCTGATAGGCGTATCGGTAAGTGGCCGGGTCATTCGTAACGATCTTGGGCCGCTGTGGTGGCTGCGCCGACGCTACGACGAACGTTCCTAGCAAAGCCACACTCAAAGCGAACCCGAACGCCGCAAATGTCATTGCCCTTCGAACAAAGCCTGCGTTCATATCTTGCCTCCTTCTGCGGTTAACTCAACTAAGGTCAGGGGACCTAAATGAGGGCGTCTCACTTTCTACACCATTGCGCGGCTCAACACAAGCAGCGATTTGAGGTATTCTTTGTGTAGAAGCCCTATGTTTAAAAGCTCCAATAGAGTCGGAGGCGGATCATGCCTTTCAGCGATTAAAGGCGCGTTTCTCATATACAACAGCGGCTTTCAATCCGCCGACGACGATATCACGGTCTGATTTAAGACGATATGAGTGTCAGAAAAGTCTATTTAGATAACAGCGCAACTACACGCGTCGATGACGAAGTCGCGAGCGCCATGCTGCCCTACTTCACCGAAGTCTACGGCAACGCTTCATCCACGCATCAATACGGCCAGCAGGCGAAACAGGCCATTGAGGAGGCCCGGGCGCAGGTCGCGCTGCTACTCAACGCCGACAAGACCGAGATCACTTTTCTTTCGGGCGGCACTGAGTCGGACAACCTTGCGATCAAAGGCGTCGCCGAAGCCCACAAAGAGAGAGACAAGGAGAAGGGACGCCACATCATCACCTCGCAGATCGAGCATCCCGCGGTCCTGGCCACGTGCGGGCGCCTCGAAAAAGACGGCTGGCGCGTGACCTACCTGCCCGTATACCGCGAAGGCGTCGTGCGTGTAGAAGACGTTCGCGAGGCCTTGACCGACGAGACCGCGCTGGTCACCGTCATGCACGCCAACAACGAGATCGGCGCGATCCAGCCGCTCAAAGAGATCGCATCGTTGATCAAAGAGCGACGCGACGCGGGGCAAAAAAGTCTCTTCCTGCATACGGACGCCGTGCAATCGGTCGGCAAGATTCCTGTAAACGTGAAGGAACTCGGCGTCGACCTTCTGACGCTCACCGCGCACAAGATATACGGTCCGAAAGGCGTCGGGGTCTTGTACGTCCGCCGTGGCGTGCGCGTCGCTTCGCAGACGCACGGGGGCCATCACGAGCGCGACCGCCGCGCCGGCACCGAGAGCGTCCCGCTCATTGTCGGGATGGGCAAGGCCGCCGAGCTCGCCCGGCTCCAGTTGGCCGAGCGGATGAAACACGCCGCCGGGTTGCGCGATTACCTGGAAGAGGAATTGTTCAAACGCATACCTGACATTTCGCGCAACGGCGACCCTGACCGCCGCGTCCCGAACATCGCAAACATCAATTTCGACCACGTCGAAGGCGAGGGCCTTCAGATCTCGCTCGACCTCAAAGGCGTGGCAGTCTCGACCGGCTCGGCCTGCGCGTCCGGCTCAACCGAGCCGTCGCACGTGCTGACTGCCATCGGATTGCCGCGCGACTCCGGTTACGGCTCTCTCCGCTTCAGCTTCGGCAAATACAACACCAGGGAGGACGTCGATTACACGCTCGAAATTTTGCAGGCGGTGGTTGAAAAGTTAAGAAGACTGTCTCCGGCGGTAAAGAAGAAACAGACCGCCACTACGGAGATCTGAACAGTTTTTCTTGACCGGCGGCGACGACAGGAGTATGACAAATAGGCATGAAAGCCTGACTTTTAAAAATTCCGGGGTTACCACTATGACACACAAAATATTTCTTTCAATTGCGCCTCTGCTTCTGTCGCTTGCTCCGGCCCATTTCGCGCAGGATCTTCGCGCGGCCTCGTCGAGTGACGCCGTGCGGCGCGAACTGGTGAAGATGGGCGAAGACGATCAAAAACATCGTCAGGAGATGATGGATTTGATGGACAGGCTGGCCGTCTCGGACAGCGAAAAGGTGGCGAAGAAGTGGAAGCAGGCCGTCGATCGACAAAACGAACTCGACGGCAAGAACCAGCAAAGGTTGGACCAGATAGTCAAAGATTATGGCTGGCCGAAAAAGAGCGTCTTCGGCGATGAGGCGATCGGCGTGGCGTTTCTGATAGTTCAGCACGCCGAACTTGATTACCAGAAGAAATATCTTCCTCTGATCAAAGAGGCCGCCGCCCAGAAAGAAGCCCGCCGGTCAGATCTGGCGATGTTGGAAGATCGAATTCTGACCCGCGAGGGTAAAAAACAGATCTACGGCACCCAGCTCCGGCTCAATCAAACGACCCAACGCATGGAGTTGTACCCGATCGATGACGAAGAGAATGTCAATGCCCGCCGAGCGGAGGTCGGACTGGAGCCGCTGGCGGAATATTTGAAACGAGCCTTCGGCATAGATTACGCGGCGCCGAAAAGGAATTAGCCCCCCTCCATTCCGGCGACGCGTTGGACCTCCGCCCTGAACTTACCGTGCGAAGGCGTCAAGAAGAGTTATTTTTGGCGTTTGCTCTCCTTGATTTCCCGGTCCGCCGTCTTTTCGGCGTCTTTGGCTTCTTTTGAACTCAGACCGAGCTCCTGAAGTCTTTGGCCGATGCTCTTGCCGTCCGCCAATCCTTGCAGGATCGCGCCTGACGTGATGTTCGGATTACGGTCTCCAAGGTTCTTTGCAATCCGATTGGCAGCCACGAATTGACCGAACTTCAGATCCGGATTGGTTGCGAGAGCGGCTTGATAACCGCTACGCAATTCATTCGCGCTCATGTTCATTCCCTTCGCGAGTCCCGGATTCTGACGCAGTTCATCGTCAGCCTTCCTGGAGTTTTCGCTCGCGGCTCGAGCGCGATCCAAACCGGCGTCTGATCGTCCTCCAGACCTGTCGGAAGCATTGCCCAGCCCCCGGTCCGATCGCCCATCTGAACGATCTGACGCCCTGCCTAATCCTCCATCAACCCCGCCTGCGCCGCGACTACCCATGCCAGGATTGCCGGCTGGTCGCCCGCCGCCGCCGCCTCCTCGCCCGCGCCCCTGGGCGCTGGCGTTTATGCAGGCTCCAAAGATGAATAAAGAAAGAAGACCAAGACAAAGCAATCTCTTTGAATCCTTAGATTCCATCACATACCTCCAAGTGTTTTCAGACTTCAATGTTAAGGGGGAAATTTTTAAATCGAACCACAGAACATTGAGGCCCTGGCGTGGCGTGGCGTGGCGTGGCGTGGCGCTTAACTTGCGTGGTCTGATTTAATCTAGCGACGGGGACGGGGCGATTATACACTCGGAGCGTCTATCAGGCCAAGATAGGCGCCTCAAACCGGATCTGTTTGACGTGTAATCCATCAGGTTTAATCTCCGCCGGCGTAAATCTCATCCACGACCATAGCGACCGCTCGACCAACATCTCCGCCGACCTCCGGCTCACGCCCGTCCAACACCGCGCGGGTGAAGTCTTCGATCAGCGGCTGGTGAAAATTGGCGTGTGGCGGGTGTGATTCAATTCTTTCGCCGGCTGCGGTCACAATCCGAATCTCGCCGCGATTGAGAAATGCCGTATGAATCGAACCCGCGCTGCAATAAATATCCAGCGTATCCCTCGATTCGAACGCGGCGTGCGTGACGGCGACCGAAGCCTGCGCGCCGCTTTCGAATTCAAGGCTGGCGACGCAGGTGTCTTCGACTTCGCGGCCGAACAACGCGCGACCAATCGCCGACGTGGTTCGTTGGATCGGTCCGAAAAGGTTGAGCAGGATCTCAAGCCGATGGCAGCCGAAATCCATCATCGGCCCGCCGCCCGATTTCGACTTTTCGAGCAGCCAATAACGTTCCTCGCCCGGCGCCGGATTGAATCGCTCGAAGGCGTTGATCTGCGCGATGACCGGTTTGCCGATCTCGCCCGACGCGATTATCTCCTTGACGCGTCGAACCGCGGGGTAGAATCGCCGATAGTAAGCGACGCCCAGCGCCACGTCTTGGGACTCGCACACAGCGATCATCTGTTTGCACTCGTCGGGATTCATCGCCATAGGTTTTTCGCACAGGACGCTCTTGCCCGCTCGAGCCGCGGCGACGGTCTGCTCGGCGTGCAGGTAGACCGGCGTGGCGATGTAAACAGCGTCAATCTCGTCGTCGGCGATCAACTCGCGCCAATCGCCATACCACCGTTTCGCGCCGAATTCATTCGCGAACGCCTCGGCCAGACCAGCGCGCGCGCGACTCACGGCGATGAGTTCACATTCGGGAATGAGCCGCAAAGCGGGCGCGACCCGCTTTCGCGAGATGTCGCCGCATCCGATCAATCCCCATCGAAGTTTATTCGCCCCGATCAATGCCATAAACTTTTACCTCGACAATTAGCGATAAGACGCTCGGAAAGAAGCGCACAAGATATGACAATCTTTTATTCTGGTAAACAACTGTGAGCTTTGCCCCTTGAATTCCTCTTGTCATCACCCGGACTTCTGCGCGAAATATGCGCAT
>DATEMG010000211.1:0-3557 GCA_035275805.1 Blastocatellia bacterium | reverse complement strand
GCCGTCGCTATGCGACGAAGAAGCGCGAGAATTTCGCGCAAAAATGTGGGTAATGACAAGGCTCTATTCTGTCGCCTGCTGCGGCAGGCTGAAGAGGGATCGTGAAAGGGATGCGGTTTGGTTTTTGAACCTACAGCGCGGCGCTGTCATTGGAGCTTTCCGGCCAAGGTCGCTACGATCATGAGCAATTCGGACCACTCGACGGGCTTGGTAATGTACGCCTGGTAGCCGGCCTCGATGGATTTCAGGCGTTCTTTACTTCCCACGTATGCCGTCAGCGCCGCCGCGGGGATCGCCCCGCCCTTCTCTTCACTCAGTTTGCGCACCTTGCGGATGAAAGAGTAGCCGTCCTCGCTTGGCATGGCTATGTCTGAAAGGATCACGTCAGGCCGCCATTCGCGGAGCGCCGATAGGCCTTCAGCGGCGGAGTCGGCGGTTCTCACTTCGGCGCCCTTGTTGACGAGCGCGAAGGTGATCAGTTCGCGCGCTTCCGGTAGATCGTCCACCAACAGCACGCGCACGCCCTCGAGCGAAGGCAAATCGGTATACGACTCAGTGATGATCGAACTGCTGCGCGCTTTTCCGGGCGGCGGCGCATGGTTGGCGGCCACCGGCAGCGTGATAGTAAAGGTAGTCCCACGGCCTTCTCCCTCGCTCTCCGCCCGCGCAGAGCCGCCGTGAAGTTCGGCGAGGTGTCGCACGATGGCCAGCCCTAACCCCAGCCCGCCGTGCTGACGGGCTGATGTCGCATCCTTCTGGCGGAAGCGATCAAAGACATGAGGCAGAAAGTCAGGGGATATGCCCGGACCATCATCGATAACCGCGATCTCGATCTGAGAGTTCACGCGCGTCAGCCGCAACTCAACATGGCCCCCCTCCGGGGTGAACTTGACGGCGTTCGCGAGCAAATTCCAGATAGCTTGCTGTAAACGGTCAGGGTCGCCTAAAACCATGCCCGCCTCCGGGGCGAGTGTTGTTTTGAAGTTGACGCCCTTCTCCTCGGCGGCGGGGCCGATGGACTCCGCGGCGGCTTCAAGGACTTTGGCGATCTCTATCCGGCTGGGTTCGATGAGAAGTTTGCCGGAGATGATGCGCGACACGTCGAGCAAATCGTCGATCAATCGGCCTTGCGCCCGCACGTTTCGCTCAATGGTGTCGAAGGCCTTCTGCGTCTTTTCCGACTGTAGTTTGCCGCTGCGCAGCATAGTTATCCATCCCAGCATGTGGTTAAGCGGCGTGCGCAACTCATGTGAGACCGTCGCCAGGAATTCGTCCTTCGCACGGCTGGCTTCTTCGGCGCGACGGCGGGCGACATCGGCCTCGCGGCGCGCCTCCTGTTCGTATATGAGCAACCGATCTCGCGCTTTTTCCATTCGCTTACGTTCAGCGACGTCGCGAAAGGTCAACACGACCCCGATGACATTTCCGCGTTCGTCCTTTATCGGCGCGGCGTTTCCGTCAACCGGCGTCTCCCGCTCGTCTCTGGCGACGAGGAGGGCGTTACTGTGGAGTTCGGCGGAGGAGCCATCCCGCAGAACCCTTAAAACCGGGCTTTCACTCGGCTGTCGCGTCTGATCGTTGATGATCGGGAAGACTTCCGTCAGCGGCCGGCCTTCGGCTTCCGCTTCGGTCCATCCGACCATTTCTTGCGCAACCGGATTGATCAATGTCACGCGTCCTTCCAGATCGGTTGTGATGACCGCGTCGCCGATGCTGCTCATCACGGTTTTCAACCAGGCTTCCCGCTCCCTCACCTCCTGTTCGGCCTTTCGCAGGCGCAGGATTGCCCGAATGTTAGCGACCAGTTCCTCGGCCTCAATAGGCTCGGTCAGATAAGCGTCCGCGCCGCCCTCTAGCCCGCGTACGCGATCGCGGACTTCAGTGAATGTCGCCGAGGTCTGAATCACCAGTATAGAGTCAATAGAAGGGTCGGTTTTGATGCGACGGCAGATTTCGATCCCGCTGACATCGGGCAAGTGTACGTCGAGAAGCACGAGGTCTGGTTTTAACTCATGGGTGAGTCGCAACGTCTCTTCCCCGGTCGCGGCTTCGAATACCTCAAAACCCGCAAGACGTAGAACACGGCTTTTGGCATACAGCCCGGGTTCAAAATCGTCCACGTTTAATATCGTTATCTTCGACGTTTCAATCATCATTCCACACTATCGTTTAACATTACCTTTAACGTCCGACTTCGCGCTGATTCCGGCCTGAGCTTCCTTATTCCGCCTGCCTGTCGCCCGCATGATCGCCTCGACCAGCCCCTCTTGTGACAGAGCATCCTTGGATAAAATCGCCTGCGTTCTGGCCATCAAATCTTCACGTTCCACGGAGGTCAAAGTCTGTGAAGTAACAATGACCACCGGAGTCTCACTGGTCAGAGGATCGCTTTTCAGCCTGGACAGCGTTTCTAAACCGCTCAATCCGGGCATCTTTAAATCCAGCAGGATCAGATTCGGCTGCGCTTCACGCGCCATGCGAATGCCTTCCTCTCCGCTTGCCGCTTCATCAACCACCCATGGCGATCGGCCAAGCATTTTTTTTATGAGGTAACGCGCGGACTCCTCGTCGTCGATCAACAGAAGCCTGGATTCAAGGCGGGGGGGTTCAGGTCGCTCGACTTTAGCAGGCGCCTCCAGCGCTCTCCCTTTCGCCGAGTAACGCACGGGGATCGTGGCCGAGAAAGTCGAGCCTGCGCCGATTTCGCTCTCCACAGCCACATCGCCGCCGAGCAGCCTCGCCAGCCTACGGCTGAGTGGCAGCCCCAAACCGGTTCCCTTGGAGCGGCTCTGCAACGGATTTTCAACCTGTGTGAATTCCTCGAAGATGCGGGCCTGATCAGCGGCGGCGATTCCGATGCCGGTGTCGGCGACATAAAATGTCACGTTGTCGCCTTCGGCGGTCAGCGAGGCGCTGACACGCACCTCGCCGCATTCGGTGAATTTCAGAGAGTTCGAGATGAAGTTTCGCAAAATTTGCGTGACCTTACCTTCGTCCGTGTCGAGCGCCGGAATATCGCTGACTCCCTCAAAGATGAGGTCAACGGACTTGTTAGTAAGCATTGGCCGGAAGACGCCACGCAGCGCGCTGAACAGGTTATCGACAGTGAATTCAGACGGACGAACGTCCACCTTCCCGGCTTCGATCTTCGCCAGGTCGAGCAGGTCGCCGACCATCTCCAACAACGTCGTGGCGCCTTTGCGAATGAAGCCGACCTGCTTCTCCTGCTCCTCCGTCAAATCCCCGTCACTGCGGCCGAGCAACAGTTGTGTAAGCGCCATGATCGAGTTGAGGGGCGTGCGGAACTCGTGGCTCATGTTGGAAAGGAAGCGAGACTTCGTCTCGTCGGCCCGCCGTAAGTCGGAGGCTTTTTCATCCAGCTCGGCATAGAGCGCGATGACGCCCAGGTTGGTGTCTTCCAGCTCGCGGTTGAGCCGCTCCAGGTCATCCTGCCGCCGCCGCAGTTCGTCGAGCAGGCGAATCAGTTCGCCGTTCTGCTGCTGGATTTCTTCGAGCGGGCTTTGCGGACGCTCGCTGGCCAATTGGTCGGCGAGTTC
>DATEMG010000210.1:0-4269 GCA_035275805.1 Blastocatellia bacterium | reverse complement strand
GGCACGGCATTGATAGAGGCGTTGCGCGAAGGGAGCGTCTCCTTCATCTTCGCCAACCTGGGCAGCGATCACCCGGCGATCGTCGAGAGTCTGGCCGAAGCGCGCGCGACGGGCCGGCCGGCGCCGAGGCTCATTACCTGTCCGAACGAGATGGTCGCGCTGAGCGCGGCGCACGGCTTCGCTCAGGTCACGGGCCGCGCGCAGGCGGTCCTGGTTCATGTCGAATGCGGCACGCAGGCGCTCGCCGGCGCATTGCACAACGCCGCCAAAGGTCGCATCCCGGTTCTGATCTTCGCAGGCGCGTCGCCTTTCACACAGGAAGGGGAGATGCGCGGCAGCCGCAACGAATTCATTCAATGGATTCAGGACGTCTTCGACCAACGCGGCCTGGTTCGAGGCTACGTCAAGTACGACAACGAAATTCGCACCGGCAGGAACATCAAACAGATGATTTTTCGCGCGTTGCAATTCGCGCACAGCGACCCGAAAGGCCCGGTTTACCTGATGGCCGCGCGGGAGGTGTTGGAGGAAGAGGTTCCGCCGATCGCCGCGAGTCCCGAAAACTGGCCTCCGATCGCGCCTTGCGCACTGCCGCCTTCCGGCGTCGAGGCGATTGTCGGAGATCTGTCGAAGGCGAAACGGCCGTTGGTCGTCACGTCATACCTCGGGCGGAATCCGGACGCCGTTATGGGGCTGATTCGACTGTGCGAACGACTGGCCGTCGGCGTTCTTGAATCCGTGCCATGTTGCGTCAATTATCCGACTGACTCCGTCCTATATCTCGGAAATCAGTGGAACGAGCCGGAACAAAACCGCGCGCTCGATGAAGCCGATTTAGTTTTAGTGATTGACAGCGACGTGCCTTGGATTCCGACCGTCAACAAACCTCGCGGCGATGCGGTGATTTATCAAATTGACGTCGACCCGCTGAAAGAACAAATGCCACTATGGCAGATTCCGGCGCGGCGCATCTTCCGCGCGGACGCCGCCACGGCTTTGAGCCAGATCAACGAGCGTCTCGACGCCGCCGGCATCGACGAAGAGTTGGTCAAAACCCGCAGGGCCGGTTACGCCAGCTTGAGCGAGGCGCGCCGCCAAAAGCTTCTCCCAGCCGAGCGACTTGAAGGAAACGTTATTACGCCGGAATATCTCACGGCCTGCGTCAGAGAACACATAGATGAGAACACGATTGTGTTGAACGAGGGGATTACGAACTACGGGACGATCATCGACCACCTTGGGGCGGTCCGCCCGGGTCAGATGCTCGCCAGCGGGGGCGGCTCGCTCGGCTGGAACGGCGGCGCGGCCATCGGGGTCAAGCTGGCCTGCCCTGAGAAAACGGTGGTCTGTTTGACTGGCGACGGGTCTTATATGTTTTCCGTCCCGTCTTCGGTCCATTGGATCGCGCGGCGCTATCGAACGCCGTTCCTGCAGATCATATACAACAATCGCGGGTGGAAGGGTCCGAAGCTATCGACGCTGGCGATTCACCCGGACGGCCACGCCAGCAGGGATGAGGACATCGGCGTCAGCTTTGACCCGCCGCCGGATTATTCGGGAATCGCGGCCGCCGGCGGCGGAGCCTTCGCGCGAATCGTTCGCCGGCCTGAAGAGTTGAATCACGCCTTGGCCGAAGCCATGAACGCGGTTCGACACGAGCAGCGGTGCGCCGTAGTGGATGTTTGGCTGGCGCATTTGTAATTGAGAATGGGTTATGTCTCCTTGCCGCATCGCGGCGGGGAAAATGGAACTGTTTGTCCATTTCGCAATACATTTTGGGAGGGCATATCAATGTACAGAAGCGATGTGGTCGGAAGCCTGTTGCGACCGGCCTATTTGAAAGATGCTCGCGAGCGTCATGAGACTGGGGAGCTTTCGGACGCGGCGTTCAAACTGATCGAAGACCGCGCCGTGGCCGAAGCCGTCGAGTTGCAGGACCGCGCCGGCCTTGAAGTAATCACAGACGGCGAGATGCGGCGCTACGCCTTTTACGGCCACCTGGTTGACGCCGTCGAAGGCTACGACAAATACGGCGGGTGGGCGATCCCTTTCCGCGACGAAAAGGGCGATGAAGTGATTCAGAAGCGCCCGGTCGTGGTCTCCAAGTTGCGGCGCAAGCGGCACATGTGCGCTGAGGAATACACGTGGCTGCGCGCGCAAACGACGCGACCGGCCAAGACCACGCTCGTCAGCGCGCAGCAGGCCGCCGCCTATTACGACGCCGAAAAGTCTTCGGGCGCTTACGCGACTGTAGACGCTTATCTGGCAGACCTCGTCGACATCCTGCGCGGCGAGATCGAAGAGTTGATCCGGCTGGGCTGCGTTTACATTCAGATCGATTCGCCGCAATACACGGCGTTGCTCGACCCCGACCTGCGCGAAGGCTACCGCAAGCGCGGCAACGACCCAGACCGTCTGCTCGATCTCTCGATCGAAATGGACAACGCCATCATCGGCGATCATCCGGGAATAACCTTCGGCCTACACCTGTGCCGCGGCAACAATCAGAGCAAGTTTTACGCGCGGGGTGATTACGGCCCGATTACGAAGGTCTTTCGCAAGACGCGCTTCGGCCGCTTCCTGCTCGAATTCGACGACGCGCGCTCGGGCGGTTTCGAACCGCTGGCCCAGATGCCCGAAGATCGCGCCATAGTGCTCGGACTGATCAGCACGAAGACGCCCGGACTCGAAAGCAAGGACGAGTTGAAGCGCCGCATCGAGGAAGCCTCCGTATATGCGCCGTTGGAGCGGCTCGCGTTGAGCCCGCAGTGCGGGTTCGCGTCGACGATGGAAGGTAATTTGCTAACCGAGGCGGATCAGGAAGCTAAGCTGCGGCTGGTTTCCGAGACCGCGCGCGAAGTGTGGGGGTAAGCATGTCCATCCCCATTACAGAGGCTAATCAAGAATCGGCGGCGCCGAAAACGGCCGAATCCAGTCTGAAGTACGCATGGTTTGTCGTCTTCGTGTTAATGGTTTGTTATACGCTCTCGTTCATTGACCGGCAGATTCTCGGTATGCTGGTAGACCCGATCAAACGAGACTTCGAAATCAGCGACACAGGCGTCGGGGTGTTACAGGGGCTGGCGTTCGTGGCCTTTTACACATTCATGGGATTACCGGTGGGATGGCTGGTGGACAGATACAGCCGTCGCACGATCATCGCCGTGGGCGTCTTTTTCTGGAGCCTGATGACAGCGCTGTGCGCCGTGGCGGGTAATTTCTGGTCGCTCTTTGCCGCGCGAATGGGCGTAGGCGTGGGCGAAGCGACGCTCGCCCCGGCGGCGATGTCGATGACCTCGGACTACTTTCCCAAAGAGAAGCTCGGTGGCGCGCTAAGCGTTTATTCGATGGGCATCTTCGTCGGTTCGGGGATAGCGCAGATCGTCGGCGGCGCGGTGACGCAGAGGGTGGCCGGAATACCCACGGTCACGTTGCCCGTCCTCGGCGAGATAGCTTCGTGGCGGCTCACGTTTCTGATCGTGGGACTGCCGGGTTTGCTGGTTGGATTGCTGGTCTACACAGTGCGCGAACCGTTGCGCCGCAATCTGCTGCGAAAGGCCGACGGGCAGTCTCCGCGACTGAGTCTCCGCGAGACGTTGCGCGAATTCGGACTGCGCTGGCGGTCGGTGGTGGGCATATGCGTGGCGCTGTCTGCACAGGCCGCATGCAATTACGCGATCTTTGCATGGGCGCCGACCTACTTCCAGCGCGTCCACAAATTGGAACGGGGCACGATAGGGTTGACGCTGGGCGTGCTGACTCTGACGGCGGGGATTTTGGGAACGTATGCGGGCGGCAAGCTTTGCAACCGCTGGGTCAGACAAGGGATTCACGAAGCGCCGCTCAAAGTCGGCGTCGTCGCCGCCATCTGGGCGGGCGTTTTTTTCGGACTGGCTATGAGCATGCCCGATCTGACGTGGCTGCTCGTGTTAATGGTTCCCGCGCAATTCTTTCTGGCGCTGCCAGTCGGCAGTTCCTATGCTTCGTTGCAGTTGATCTTCCCAAATCAGTTGCGAGGACAGGTCGCCGCGCTGATGGTTTTCACCATCAGCCTCGGCGGGCAGTCGCTGGGACCACTGCTGCCGGGCATTTTAAACGACTACGTGTTCCGCGACGGAAATATGGTCGGCTGGTCGCTCGCGATTACGGTCGTCCTGGCTTCCGCCGTCTCGGCGGCGATTTGTAGAGCGACCTATAAATCGTACCGGACGCATTATGAATGGATGCGGAAGCTGGATGCGAAATAATGGGGAGTAGGGAGTGGGGAAT
>DATEMG010000209.1:0-5610 GCA_035275805.1 Blastocatellia bacterium | reverse complement strand
CTCGCTACCGCTCGCGGTACTGATCCGGAGACGCGTTTCAGTACGCCCCACATTGATTTGCAATCCGATCTATTGAAATAATTTCTTGAATTCGGCAGAGGCTTTTCTGAGTCCTACCCAATCGGCGAAGAGGTCGGGCGTTTGCAGCCAGATGGCGAACCACTGGGCGATCTCGGCCTGTTCGCGCCGCTGCGCCGCCGAGAGATCGGGCAATTGCGAAAGCTCAATCGCGTTCTGCCTGGCTGTCCTGGCCGCTTCGAACGCGAATCGCACGCCCGCCCTGTCGCCAGCCTGTTTGAATTTCCGGTACAACTCGTCGATCCCTCGAATCGATTTCTCCGCCTCGGCGAGGTCGTCGTTCTCAAGTAAACGCGCGAAGGCGTTCTCGTATTTCTCGGTCGTGGTCATCATCCTGAAGATCTGATCGAATCGGACAGGTAAATCTTCGTCGTGCAGGATGCGGGCGATCTCGGCGGGCGTCATCGCCCCGCCCTCGCCGTACTCCTCGATCAGTGCCTGGTTGATGACGGCGATCTCCCGCGCGGTGACTTCACCCATCGCCTCGTTGTCGTAAATGTCCAGAACCAGTTCTTGTTTCGATTTGCGTTTCATGATTCAAGCGTTACAACCTTGAGAGCCACTTTTCGTATTTCTCTTTATTAACCCTCAACCACGTTTGAAACGCCTGCGCGTCGAGTGATTGCGAACTCGGGTTCACAAACTTTTGAAGATCACTGAGCAGATCCCTTTTCATATTATGCAATACGCCCTCAATCCCTTTCTTTAGACTCGCTTTCACATCCGCTCTTAGAGGAGGGAAATCTTCCAGCAATCGGTCCACAACTGACGTCTCCACATCATCACTGAGAGAAGATATTTGCGTCTTGAGCCTGTTCGCCGTCGCCGAGACATCCGACTCGGTTGTGTCGGCGACGGTCTGCATTAAAGGGAGCAGCCTGGCGGCCTGTATTTTCCGAGCGATCGTAAACGACCTGAAAAAGGCGGCGGTTTTTGCGTCTCCCTCGTAAGAGTTGTCCTCAAACACTGCGGCGCTGATGACGATTACTTGCATCTGAGGTGAATATGGCCGGTAACCTTCTGGGGTAAGCAGGGAGTCTTTCGCGACAGCCGTGGTGAGTTCGCAAACCGCCCCTGGCTCAATAAGAGGTTCCCCTTCCTTACCCTGCGGCATTGTACTGAGCCGTTTCTGGCCATTCACGAGCACTTCAACCCCTAAAGCCATGACCTTTCGGCTGGAGAGATTTTGCACCGACACCTTATAGGAAGGGAGTGTCGAATTCAGGGGATCAATACCGACAACCGCTATTGATCCGGCCAGACTGGTTACTGGCGGGTTAATAGTAAGACTATTTGTAACTCTCACCACTTTGACTTCAAAAGGCTCAACTCCAAATCGTGTTAATTCGCTGATAGTGATCTTCTCATTCTCGCGAATAAGATGGGTGGAGACGGGCTGTATTTCCTCAACAAACCGTACGCCTAAAAGCACGGATACTGCGATTCGAACCGCGTCGCCTTCTAAACGAGAGACAATGCCGACACCCCTGGCTGGGAAAGAGCCGGCGGGAGGGGTCCAGGAGGGCACACGGCGGAATAGCCCGTATGAAGACCCTGAAGCCTTATTAGAACTATAGCCGCCGACTCGTTGAAAAGTCGGCGGTCTACCCTGATAGTATGTGACCTCTAGCGCCAGATCGACGCCCGATGGTCTGGTTTGCCGTCGTTGTTGAGAAGGATTGGCATCGGCGCTGGGATTTAACCACGCCAGGACCATTGTGGCGAGAAAAATTAATAACGGGTTGTTCATACTTTTCCCTCCAGTTGTCTAACTACCGTTGATTCGCCCTATTCACGCTCTCGATGAAAATTTCGTTGAGCGAAGGCGCGACCATCTCGAACCTGGTGAGGCTCGCGCCGTCGGCGACCAATTGCCGGAGAAGCGACTGCGGATCGGCGCCGTTTTGCAGGATGATCTCAGTGTGATCGCGATTGGGCGTGAACTCTTTGACCAGCGGATTGTTTTTAAGCGTCGGCTCGTAATTCTCCCCGTCGATTGCGACATAGCGCCATCCGAAGCCGCGTTTGATTTCGCGCACCGGGCCGCCGAGGACTTTGCGCCCGTGGTTGATCAGGCAGATTTCGTCGCAAAGCTCTTCGGCCTGTTCCATGAGGTGGGTCGAGAAGATAATGGTCTTGTTGTTCTCCTTCAACTCCTGGACGATTTCTTTTAGAAGGCCGGCGCTGATCGGGTCGAGGCCGGAGAACGGCTCGTCGAGAATGACCAGGTCGGGCGAATGGAGGATGGTGGAGACGAACTGGACTTTCTGCTGCATGCCTTTCGACAGTTCCTCCCATTTCTTGTTCTTCCACTCGGTCATTTCTATGCGTCTGAGCCACGCGTCGATGCGCCTGTGGGCCTCTTGTCCCGGGAGGCCTTTCAACTCGGCGAAGAATGCGAGCTGTTCGCCGACCTTCATCTTCTTGTAGAGGCCGCGATCTTCCGGGAGATAGCCCACGCGCTCCTGCAACTTCGCGTTAATCGGCTGGCCGAAGAGCGTGATTTGACCGGAATCCGGCATGGTGATGTTGACGATCATTCGGATCGTGGTCGATTTGCCCGCGCCGTTCGGCCCCAGCAGGCCGAAGATGCTACCGGCTTTAACCTCCATCGAAAGCTCGTTGACCGCTACGAAATCGCCGTAACTTTTGCTGATCCGGTCGACTGAAATAGCATTAGACATAGATGCTCTCTGAAATTTTCTGGTAAAGTAGACATCGTACTTCAGCGCATCATCGCGCTCAAGGCTCCCCTTGCGGATTGCTTGTTGCAGATTTCAGATTTCAGATTTCAGATTTCATATTGATACGATGAACGCCTATGAACCGAAGGTAAAAGAGATTCCTCGACAAACACGGATAGATATACCCGAAACCGGGAATCTGCACTTTGCGCTCCGCAATCCGAAATCCCCACTCCCCATAATCCGCTCCCTCTTTGCCCTTATTGTCGTTCTTGCCTTTTTGGCTCCCTCTTGGCGTTCATTCGAACGTAGTTCGTCTAGCGCAAGTCTTTCAGCGCCGGCCCGGCAACCCGAATGGGCCGCGCAATCGAGTGGCGCGCTCGCTAAACTCTCCGGCGTCTTTTTCGTTGACCGCGATCACGGATGGGTTGCGGGAAGCAATGGCACGCTGCTTGCGACCGAAGACGGCGGGGCGAAATGGCTTCGCCAAACGCTGCCGGAACGTCAGAGGAATGAAGCGCTAAATGACATCTGGTTCTTTAATTCCGGTCGTGGGCTGTTGCTTGGCGAATACGGGCTGTTCAACCGCAGGGGCGACATTGACTGGAGCGAGAAAGTCTTTCTGATGACGAGCAAAGATCGAGGCGCGAATTGGGAAGCTGGAACGCTGCGGCGCCCTCCCGTCACTATTCTCTTGCGAATGTATTTTGCGAATGATCAGATCGGCTGGGCGGTCGGTGAGGCGGGGACGATTCAGCGAACGATTGACGGCGGCGCCACATGGGGTCTGCAAGAGGGGCCTACGCGCAAGCTGCTTAACGATGTGGCCGCGATTGACGAAAGTAACGCCTGGGCAGTGGGCGCCGGCGGAACCATTTTGCGGACCGTTGACGGCGGGCGGAATTGGGACGAACAATCGTCGGGAGGCGCCCAGGCGCTGCGCGCCGTTCATTTCGTCGACTCGCAACGTGGCTGGGCCGTCGGGGCGAAGGGTACTATCATCTCGACGGTGAACGGCGGCCTCCGATGGCGGCGACAAACGTCGGGTGTGGAACTGAATCTCAACGACGTGGTGTTCTTGAACGCGAAAGAAGGCCTGGGAAAAGGCCCAAGGGAAGGCCCAGGGGAAGGCCCAAGGGAGGGTTGGATCGCCGGCGACCGGGGACTGCTGCTGCATACGAACGACGGCGGCGCGACGTGGGAGAACGTCGAACTAAGCGCGCGCGGGAACCTTTCGAGATTGTTTTTCATCGCGCCCGACTGCGGCTGGGTTGTGGGGACGAGCGGCGCGATTTTTAAATACGGACGGACATCGAAATGAATGTGGAATCTCCGATCACGCCGGCCTCTGACCAATTGACTTACAGCGCGTATTTGCGCGTGCCGGAGTTGATCGGCCTCCAACACCTGCAATCGCGGCCGGAGCATCACGACGAGATGCTCTTCATCATCATCCATCAGACCTACGAACTCTGGTTCAAGCAGTTGCTGCACGAACTCGACGCGGTGATCATCAACCTGCGCGACGCGGCGGCGAGTCCCAGGTCGCGCGATGAAATATACGAGGCCGCGCGGCTGTTGCGGCGCTGCACCGAGATCGCGCGCGTGCTGGTCGAGCAGTTCACTATTCTGGAGACCATGT
The DNA here is from genome assembly GCA_035275805.1 of Blastocatellia bacterium. Lineage (GTDB taxonomy): Bacteria > Acidobacteriota > Blastocatellia > RBC074 > RBC074 > JAJVID01. Next base: position 1,206 of record DATEMG010000209.1, on the reverse strand, counting down.
TGCCGACCCATTTCCTGACCTTTCGCGGGCGGCTGCGGCCGGCGAGCGGCTTTCAATCCGAGCAGTTTCGTGAGATAGAATTCCTCTGCGGCTTGAAGGACGAAAAGATGCTGCATTACCACGAGCCGACGCCGGAGATGCATGCCAAGCTCGAACGGCGTTTACGCGAGCCTTCGCTGCGCGACGTTTTCTTCGACGCGCTGACGGCGCTCGGCGTCATGCCCGCGCTGCGGCCAGACGCGAAGGATGAAGAGCGATTCCAGGCCCGCGCCAAGGCCATTCTGGCCGTCTACAGTGACGAGCGCGGCCACCGCGACTGGATTGACGTTTGCGAACGGCTGACCGAATTCGATGAACTGATCGTCGGCTGGCGTCTTCGCCACATCCAGATGGTCGAGCGGACGATCGGCGTCAAAATGGGCACGGGCGGGAGCGGCGGCGCATCGTACTTGAAAATGACGCTCGATAAAAAATTTTTCCCCGAGTTGTGGGCGGCCAGATCGCTGTTGACTGAAACCTGATCGGCCACGAACAGAAAGTAGATCGCTAGATGAAACTCGTAATCTTTGACATTGACGGAACTCTGACGCAAACCAGTCGCGTCGACGAAATCTGCTTCACTCGCGCTTTCGCCGACACTCACGGCCTTGAGGTCCTCGCCGATCATTGGAGCGATTGTCCGCACGTCAGCGATTCTGGCGTCACGCAGCACCTGTTCCAGTATTATTTCGGGCGAGACCCGGGCGACCACGAATCGGGCGTGATCAAAAAGCGTCTGGTCGATCTGTTAGAAGAGCACCACCGGCTTGACCAATCGTTTTTCGCGGAGATTCCCCGCGCCGCCGAGACCTTCAATCGGCTCGTGGAGGGCCGCGGCTGGGCCAAAGCGATCGCCACCGGATGCTGGCAGCCGTCCGCCGAAATGAAGCTGCGCGCCGCGAGCATCAATTATCATGGCGTTCCCGGCGGCTTCGCCGAAGACGGAATCGCGCGCGAATCGATAGTCGGGGCGGCCATCTCGCGTTCGCGCGTCTCTTACAGCCTCGAAAATTTCGATCGCATAGTTTCGGTAGGCGACGGCGTCTGGGATGTCAGAACGGCGGCGCGACTCGGACTGGCTTTCATAGGGGTCGCAAGTGGGGCGCGGGCCGATGCGTTGCGCGAGGCCGGGGCCAAACACGTCATTCCCAATTTTGACGACGCCGA
>DATEMG010000208.1:0-7079 GCA_035275805.1 Blastocatellia bacterium | reverse complement strand
AAGCGGCGCGTCGTTGCGCGCGACCGTCGCGTAGGCGCGGCGGAATCGCTCGAACGCCGCGTCGCGTTGAGGAAGGCCGAATCGCTCGCCCAGGTATTGCGCCACGAGATAGACCGGCAGCGCGTCGCGCAGCATCCCGGCGCCGCGCCCGCGAATCAGGACCTGCCCGTCAATCCAGGCCCTGGCAGCCGCGCCCGAAAGCAGCTCGATCGTCCCCAGGTCTACGGCGTCACGGCGGAAGATATTTTCGTCAATCGTGACCGCGCCCACCATGGAAGCGGAGGTTTCGCGGGAGGCCGAGAACGAGTCGGAGGTCGCGGTGTTGAGCTGGCGCGCCTGGGTGGAGATGACGCGGAAGGGCTCCACCGGAGCGACTTTGAAGTACTTGGCGTAAAACGCGACGGCGCGTTCCGCCTCGGTCGCGATCCGCTCGGCCTGCTGTTTCCCGATCTCGCCCGATCCGCGTGGGTAATAGACTTCGACCGGATGGTCCGCGCCGCCCCGCGAAACGACGTCGTAATCGCCCACGATGAGGAAGGGAAGCGCGGCCAGCGATTGCTCGAACGAATTATCGCCTTTGCGGACTCCCGACGAGATCACCTTCAACCCGGCGGGCGCCGCAACCGTCAACGTAAACGGCGCGGTGTCGGCCCCATGATCGGCGTAGGGCGTGTGCGTTACCGGAACCCAGAAGCTTGCCGGGAGCAGAAAAGTCTCTTCGCCCGAGACGTGCAGCGCAGCGCCGCGCTCAGTGGCCGGGATCGAATAGTCCAGGTCGACGTCGAATTCGCGCAGGCCCATCATGGCGCTCGTCATTTCGACGTAGACGCGCGTCAGGTTGTTGCGAGCGTCCTCGGCGGTATTGGGCTGTACGGCGGCGCCGTTGACCTTCATCGCCCCGATCGCCGCCTTAGGGTTCAGGTAGAACGACAGCCGCGGCTTGTTGTCGGGCGAGAGCAGAATCCTTTCGGCCAGCTCAGGGTCCGAGAGGTTGACCAGGCGCAGCTTCGCCCGCGCGGCGACCTTCTGTTCTTCGGGGATCACGCGCGCGTCGATCTCATATTTCTTGATCTCGAACTCCTGCGCGAAGGCGATTGAGGAGAGCAGGAGAATGGAAATGGAGCAGAAAATAAGTTTATTCATCATGGTTGATTCTTCGTGTTTTGCCGGCGATCCGACCTTGTCAATACCTTGCCCGGCAATTTGCCGGCGCCTTTCCCCCCGTCCACGACCAGTTCGCCGTTGACCATCACGTAAGGCACGCCTTCCGCGTATTGATGCGGGTCGGTGTAAGTGGCGCGGTCGCGGACTTTCTCGGGGTCGAAGACAGTCACATCGGCCCAGTAATTTTCCCTGAGCATCCCACGGTCTTTCAAGCCGAGTATTTGCGCAGGCAGCGAGGTCATCGAGCGGATCGCGAACGGCAGCGAGATGACCTGCCGGTCGATCGCGTAATGGCGCAGCTTGCGCGCAAACGTCCCATAATAGCGCGGGTGCGGAATGCCCTCGCCTTGCGCGACGGTCCCGCCGTCGCTACAGGTCGCAGTGAAATCCTGTCGCATGATGTGTTCGATGTCATACTCCGAGAGCGAAAACCCGCGCATCCTTGCCCCGCCCGCACGATTGAGGCCGTTCAGTTGAATCCAGACGACCGTGTCAATCGGGTCTTCTTTGCGCATCCTGGCTATCTCGGCCAGTGATTTCTCATTGAGCGACGCGTCGCTGAATTCGAAGACGACGATTTTATCCGCGCCTCCGCGACGGTCGATTTCATGCGCGATGTCGCGGCGAATCTTCTCGCGCGCGGCGGGGTCGCCAAGGCGGCGAGCGAAATTCTCGCGCATTCGTTTGAACGCCTCTCCGCCGTCTCTTTGCAATTGGCCGAGCTGTCCGCCTGCGTCAACGCCTTCGTCTACGAGGGCCCACATCGGGATCAATACCGTCTGGCCGTCGGAACCGGATGTCGGATAGGGATATTGATCGGCGTAAACCGGGACGCCGCGTTCGCGCGCGTCTGCGATCAATCGCGTGGCGGCGAAGCCGCTCCCCCAGAAGCTCGCGCCCTTAGCCTTAAGATGCGAGGCGACGACCGTGATCCCAGAGCTTTCGCCGATCTCGATCGTCTCTTTCACGGCTTGCAGCAGATCTACGGACGGCGTGTGGTCCGAAGCGTTCTTCCACATCGGGTCGCGGCCTTCGCTGCGTTCATGCGAAATGTAGACGGCTTGATAGGGCGCGATGGCTTTCGCAATCTCGACCAGCTCCCGCGTGTCGCTCCAGCGTCCGGGTACATACTCCAGGCCGGCGGAGAGTCCGAACGCGCCGTCTTCCATCCCCTGCCGAGCGAGTCTCTTCATTTCTTCGATCTCGGCGGCCGTGGCAGGTCGCTGAAAATCATTCTTCATCGCCGCCCCGCGGATCGTGCCGTGGCCGACCATCAGAATTACGTTTACGCCGACCCCCTGCTTTTCGTAAAGCTCCCTCTGTTTCGACAGCGGCCACATCCGCGACCGCCCGTCCTGATTGACCACTTCGGTGGTGACGCCCTGCGTGACCTTGTTCGGACTCGCGTTGGTTCGCGGAGAACCCAACCCCTCGTCGGCGTGCGAATGTATGTCAATGAAACCCGGCGCGACGTAATAGCCCTGCGCGTCGATCACGCGCCTGGCCGCCGCCCCCGTCAGTTTGCCGATCGCCGCGATCCTTCCGTCTTTTATTGCGATGTCGGCGGGGAACCAGGGATTGCCCGTGCCGTCCAGGACGCGCCCGCCAGTGATCAGCAGGTCATAGCTTTGTTGTTGTGTAAAACCGCGGAAATCCGGCGCGCAAAAGACAAGGCACACAAAGGCTATTATCGTGATGCGTTTCATTGAATTTCCTTTCTCCCGGCTTTGAAAAGCCAGGCTAGGCTCAAATGCCGCTCCGCGTAGGCGCCACATCCAATGGCGCGCTCATTAGCCTCCCGCCTCGACCTTCGGTTTAGCAAGATAGTGAATCTTGAGTAAAGTTTCGAGCAGCGGTTCGAGTTTGTCCAGCGAGAACTGGGTGGCGGCGTCGCTCAGGGCCATCGGCGGGTTGTCGTGGACTTCCATGAACAATCCGTCAACGCCGCAGGCCACGCTGGCGCGCGCCAGGTGTCCGACGTATTCCGACTGGCCTCCGGTGGCGTCGCCGAGCCCGCCGGGCAGTTGCAGGCTGTGCGTGGCGTCGAAGACGACCGGGTACCCGAATTGTCGCATCATCGGGAAGGCGCGCATGTCCACGACCAGGTTGTTGTAGCCGAAGCTCGTCCCGCGCTCGGTGATCATGATCTGGCGATTGCCGGCGGCTTCGAGTTTCTCGATGATATTGCGGACGTCGAGCGGCGCGAGGAACTGTCCCTTTTTGACGTTGACCGCGCGCCCGGTCGCCGCCGCAGCCTGCAGTAGATCGGTCTGGCGACATAGGAACGCGGGGATTTGTAGGATATCCGCGACCTGAGCCGCCTCGTCGGCCTGATGGGTCTCGTGAATGTCTGTGATGACGGGCGCGCCGACTTCATCCTTGATGTGTCGCAGGACGCTCAGCCCCTCTTTCATTCCCAGGCCGCGAAACGAGCGGGCCGAAGAGCGGTTGGCTTTGTCGTAAGAGGCTTTGAAGACGAATTGGATGTCGAGCCTCGACGCGACGCGCGAAATCTCGCGGGCCATCATCATCGCGTGATCTTTCGATTCGATCACGCAGGGGCCGGCGATCAGGAAGAGATCGCCGGCGCGGCGTTTGATGCTCTGATAAAAATCGTTCATTTGTCAGTTGATGAGGGCGGGTTCGAGCAGGCAATCAATATCTTCGATCTTCGCCAGCGGCTTTGCCGCCAGCCATCGCCGCAAAATCTCCCTGGCCTGTAGCTCGGAGAGGGCGGCGAAACCGATGCGCCGGTAATTGGTCTGATCTACGTCGTGTGTGTGTTTGGCGTCGAGGCGGCCTTCGCTACAGGCCCTGCAGATCATTCGAAGGTTGGACGACCAGTCCTCGGCGGCCAAGTCCCGCTCCGAGGCCAGTTCGGCCAAGGATTCGACATCTTCCGGGCCGACGCCGCTGACGATGACCTCGAAGGTCCCGAATTCGCTTACGGTAAGCAGTTGCAACTCGTCGAAGACCGGAACTTCTTTCCCGTTCACTTTCCTGTATCCGTTCGGCGCGCCGTCGTGGAGCAGCAGGTCGCCGAATCGATGCTCCGATTGCGGCAGCGGGACGCAATCGATGATCGCTCGCGCCGGATCGATCCTTCGACACCAGACCACTTCGGACTCCTCGTACGAGTTGATTCGAATCGGCGTGAGGCCGATCTCCATCTCAATCGGGCCTTCGCCTTCGGGGATTTCGATTCCGAACTCTTTCCACGCGCGGCGCGCCTCGGCCCAATCTCCGAGCGCCGTCGCGGCGATGCCCAGATTCCACCAGGCGTCCTGCTCCGACGGGTCGAGCGCGACCGCCTTCTGATTGCAGCGCAGCGATTCCTGCCAGTTGCGCAGCTCTTTGCGCAGCAGTCCGAGGTTGTACCATGGCGTCGCCCACGCGGGCCGGAGCTTTATCGCCTTCTGGTAATACTTGACCGCCTCGGCGATCTGTCCGCGCTGCTGGAGCCTGATGGCCTCCTCGTTGTGGCGGATCGCAAGCGATTGAGACTCTTGACTGAATTGATGAACTTTCATCGGTTAAAACACGAACTCGCGTTGTTTCTTTTCCTGGTCAGATTTCACTCTTTGGTCTAAAACCTGACGATACGACGGATCGATGATTGTCAGGCTTGGCGTGCGATAGATCCCGAGCGCGGGAAAAATCGTATAAACCGGGGGATTAATAACCGCCTCAACCTCAAGCCCTTTGCATTTGAGCGTTCTTTGGTCGTTACTCGAAGACGGCTCCCAATAGTTCGCCCCCGGTAGACTAAATGAGCTCGATATTTTTGTCGTCCATTCATCAATAGTCCACGAAGGATATAGGTCTGGACTGCGTCTACTGTAAGTCACGTTTATCTCTACCAACCGCCCGTCGAATGTCGTGAAGCTGAAGCTGTTGATGCCAGCGAATTTTTCCCTTACTTCCATCATGGTGGAATCCCTTGGGGATAACCTAAAAGTCGCCAGGCCGTAGTTTGGAGCCATGCCGGCGTTTTTGAGAGCGGTTTCGACTGGAAGTCTTGAATCGTTGTTGAACGCTAAAAGCGACAGGAGTTCATCAGCGCTCATTCCCAAACGTAAGCCGCGGATGGACGGCCCCCTGTCTAATGGAACCGAGCATTGTGGCTGTCGCTTCGTGATCTGGTTGGATTCGACGCCTCCGGTCCGTTTGAAATAGTGGACCAGGCATGTGGTCGTTTCGCTCACATGTCGCGTATCCGCGCTTACCAGCTCCCACCCTTCTTCGCCGAGATACTGGATAATCTCTCGCTCATCTATCGCCTGGTTTTCAGGATCACAGTAATTGACTACTTTGTACTCCCACTTTTGTGTTTGGTTGGCGTTTTGTTGGGCAAGCGCCGCTGACGCAAAGGTTGAGCTAACAAAAACGATTCCCACCGCCATCAAACGTCCGTAACGCATTGGAATTCTCCTTTCAATGACGCGCCTGGGGAAATGCGGGGGTTGCACGCCCAATGGAATGGTTCGGAATCCAATCAATCCGCCGCTACGACCTCGCTCTTCACCTGTTCTTCACCAACCTGGTCGCGCAGTCGATGATTGTATGCCGCGCGAATGAAGCTGGCAAAAAGCGGGTGCGGCGCCAGGGGCTTCGATTTCAATTCGGGGTGCGCCTGAGTGCCCAGGAACCAGGGGTGGTCGGCGAGCTCGATCATCTCGATGAATTTCCCGTCGGGCGATTTACCCGAAAAGACGAATCCAGCCTCCGCCATGCGGTCTTTGAAGACCGGGTTGAATTCGTAGCGGTGGCGATGGCGTTCGGAGATGGGGTTAGTTTTGTAGACGCTTTCGGCGAGCGACCCGGCGGTGAGTTCGCACTCATATGCGCCGAGCCGCATGGTGCCGCCCATCGCATCGACTCCGAGCAGGTCTCGCAGTTTGAAGATCACGGGGTTCGGGGTGTCGGGGTCGAATTCGGTCGAATCGGCGTCCTCGATGCCGCAGACGTTGCGCGCGTATTCGATCGACGCGCACTGCAGCCCGAGGCAGATGCCGAAAAACGGTTTCTTTTCACGGCGCGCATAAGTGATGGCGCGGATCATTCCCGGAATCCCGCGCTTGCCGAATCCGCCGGGGACCAGTATCGCGTCGACGTCGCTCAAAAGGTCTTCCCACCGGTCGCCGGTCATGAGGTCTTCGCTCTCGATCCAGCGGAGGTTGACGCGCAGGTTGTTGGCGAAGCCGCCGTGCACCAGCGCCTCGTTGAGGCTTTTGTACGAGTCTTCGAGTTCAACATATTTGCCGACGATGCCGACGGTCACCGATTCGCGCGCGCTGCGCATCCGGTTGACGAGCGCGTTCCACTGCCGCAGGTCTGTGTCGCCGAGCGGCAGCCGGAGTATGTCGACGATCAACTGGTCGAGGCCCTCGTGGTTGAAGATCAGAGGGATCTCGTAGACCGATTTGACGTCGGGCGCGTTGATCACCGCCTCCTGCGAGACGTTGCAGAAGAGCGCGATCTTGGCCTTCATCTCGGCGGGCAACTCGCGGTCGCAGCGGCAGAGCAGGATGTCGGGTTGGATACCGATCGCCAGCAACTCCTTGACAGAATGCTGCGTCGGTTTGGTCTTCAACTCTCCCGACGCGGCGATGAAGGGAACCAGCGTGAGGTGTACGAACGCGGCGTTGTGGCGCCCGACCTCGTTGCCCATCTGGCGTATGGCTTCGAGGAAGGGAAGCGATTCTATGTCGCCGACCGTCCCGCCGATCTCGACGATCACGACGTCCATCCCGTCCGAGACGGCCTTGATCGCATCCTTGATCTCGTTGGTGATGTGCGGGATCACCTGGATGGTCTTGCCCAGGTAGTCCCCGCGCCGCTCCTTGTCGATGACCGCCTGATAGATCCGCCCCGTCGTCCAGTTGTTCGAGCGCGAGAGCCGCTTCGAGATGAAC
>DATEMG010000207.1:0-3897 GCA_035275805.1 Blastocatellia bacterium | reverse complement strand
TCGCTCCGCGACTGAGAATGGGTATGCGTTAGTCGCCACGGCTTTGAAAAGCCGGGCTAGGATCAAATGCCGCTCCGCGGCAGAGGAAAAGGTGGTTGCATTTATTTCTCAAAGACCATTAGTCCGTTCCACTCCTCATTCCTTCGTTAACGTTTCGTCCAGATTCAGCAACACGTTGGCCACCATCGTCCACGCCGCGAACTCGGCCGAGTTCGCTCGGGTCGAATGATTCCTGGCGATCTTCCCGGCCTCCGCCTCGTTCGCGGCGAAACTGTCCAGTTGCAGCCGATACAGAGACCTGAGGCGTTCGACCTCTTTCTCTTTCGGAGCCCGAGTCATGCAGAGGCGGAAGCCGTAAATAATTCGCGCCCTCAGGTCGTCGCCGCCTTCTTCGATCATCCGCTTAGCCAACGCGCGCGCGGCCTCCATCGCGGCTTCGTCGTTGAGCGTCGTTAACGCCTGCAACGGCGTGTTGGTGCGCACGCGCCTCACGGCGCAATATTCGCGACTGGTTGCGTCGAATGTCATCATCGCGGGATGGGGTGAGGAGCGGCGGACGAAGGTGTAGAGGCTGCGGCGGAAGCGGTCTTCGCCCTTGCTCACCGTCCATCTCTCGCTGCTGTAGGGCGATTTCCAGACGCCTTCGGGTTGCAGGGGGAAGACGCTCGGGCCGCCCAGCTTGCCGCTGAGCAGTCCGCTCGCAGCGAGCGTCACGTCGCGGATCATCTCGGCCTCCATTCGGAAACGGGGGCCGCGCGCAAGCAATCGATTGTACGGTTCTTTTTCCAGCAGCGCCGGGGTCGTCGCGGACGACTGGCGATACGTAGACGAAGTCACGATCAATCGAACTAGGCCCTTCATGCTCCAACCCATTGATTTCGGATTCGCCCCGTCGCCCCGTCGCCCCGTCGCCCCGTCACCCGCGATCAAAGTCGGATTCATAAACTCGACCGCCAGCCAATCGAGCAGTCCTAGATGAGATGGGCGCTCGCCCTGCGTTCCGAAATCTTCGCTGGTCTCGACCATGCCGCGACCGAAGATCTGTTCCCAAAAGCGATTGACTGTCACGCGGGCGGTGAGCGGGTTGTTATCGTCTACGAGCCAGCGGGCCAATCCCAGCCGGTTAATCGGCGCGCTTTCGGGCATCGGGGGCAACACGACGGGAGTCGCGGCGAAGACCTTTTCGCCTTTGTTCAAAAAACTGCCGCGTTCGTGGAAGAAGGTCGACGGGCGCTCGTAACCGGGCCGCTCCTGCATCACCAGCGCGGTGGTGATGTTCAGCGCCCTTATCTCTCCCCTCAATTTTTCCATGCGGTCGCGGTCGGATTTGAGCAGAGTCGACGCGGCGCGGAATTGCGCGAATAAATCATCTCTCTGTTTTTGCGAGCGTTCAGACGGAGGAATCGAAAGAATCGGGCGGAACCGCGCTGGGACGCTCACTATGCGCTTCGGCTCGTCGATCGTTGTGACCGATAGGCGGAACCGGCCCATGGCCTGGTTTAGCGAACCGCCCAGATATTTCAGCCTGATCGTCAGCGTGGCGCCTGAGTCGGCGTCGAACGGTTTTTCGGCCACGAAGACTCCCTGGCGCGGGAGCCTCTCGGTTTGGTCGTTAGTCGCGTTGACGAACCAGCCCGATGGAGTGTCGGTGGCGACGTCCCCCAGTTCTTTGCCGAAGAGCGCCCTGGTATTGATCCCGTAAGCTTGATCGTCGACGAAGGCGTTTTTAAAGCTGATTTCCCGCGATTTTGTATCCGATTGCGCAGAAGGCGTCGACGCGACTTCCGCCTCGATTCCGGTGAGCAGGAAATTGCCGTAAGGGTCGCGCCCCGGTCCGCCCTTGGGCAGGCTGGCGTCGGCCATCGCTTCGACGCGCACGGCGGTGATGTTCTTCAGATCGGTTTTGGCCGTGACGACGTAAACGTCGCGCTCAGGCGCCGCGCCGCTCACAAGCGCGGATTTGTCGTCCAGTTTCTTCAACGTCGCGCCGCCTGTGGATTCGAGCTTGATCGGGTCGAGCGTGGTCCATTTGTTTCGCTCGTCCAGCATATCGCGCTCCCATTGGGCCTGCTCGGCGTCGAGTTCAGGCGTCCGCGTGTTGAGCCTGACTTCGGTCTGTTTGATTTCGGCGTCGAGCGCTTTGCGCTTCTCTTCCTGTTCAGGCGACGGCAGGCTGATCTGCGGCTCCAGGACGTATCGCTCACTGCCACCGCCGATGACCTGATATTCAGCGTTGTCGAAGAAGGCCATCAGCCGGTAATAGTCCTTCTGAGAGAACGGGTCGTATTTGTGATTGTGGCACTGCGCGCAGGCGATAGTGCTGCCCAACCAGACGGTCGCCGTCGTGTTGACGCGATCGATCAAGGTTTCGAACCGGTTCTCCTCCGGATCGATCCCGCCCTCCTGGTTGAGCATTGTATTGCGGTGGAAACCGGTGGCGATCTTCTGATCAATGATCGCGGCGGGGAGCATGTCGCCGGCGATCTGTTCGACGGTGAATTGATCGAACGGCATGTCTTTGTTGAGCGCGTCGATCACCCAGTCGCGGTATTTCCACGCCACCCGCAGGTTGTCTTTCTCGTAGCCGTTCGAGTCGGCGTAGCGCCCCAGATCGAGCCACGGCCGCGCCCACCGCTCGCCGTAACGCTCGGAGGCGAGCAAACGGTCGACGACTTTTTCATAAGCGTCCGGCGATGTGTCGGCCAGAAATTCATCGACCACTTTAACGCTCGGCGGCAATCCGATCACGTCCAGGTAGACACGGCGTAGCAGCGAGGCCTTATCCGCTTCGGGTGATGGCCTCAGACCCTCTTTCTCCAATCGGGCGAGAATGAAAGCGTCAATCGGATTGCGAACCCAGGATTGATTTTTGACGCGCGGCAATGCGAGCCGAACCGGTTTGACGTAGGCCCAATGTTTGATTGCGGATTGCGGATTGCGGATTGCGGATTGCTCGTTTTCAGGCCAGTCAGCCCCCTCATCGATCCAACGACGGATCAAGGCGATCTGCGCCGGCGTAAGCGGGGCGCCGCCCATCGGCATGCGCGCCTCGGCGCCTTCGCCGAGGATTCGCTTCACGAGCAAACTCTGTTTGCCGTCGCCTGGAATGATCGCTGCGCCGGACAGCCCGCCTTTCAGCGCGGACTCTTTGCCGTCGAGACGCAGTTGTCCCATCGCCTTCTTCGCGCCATGGCACTGGTAACAGCTCCGCGCGAAGATCGGCTCGATCTGGCGTTTGAAGTCAACTCGCCGTTGCAGCCCTGCCGGCGCGGCGCCCCCACTTTGCGCCGCCTCGCCGGGAATCATCGAGGTCGTTCCGTAGACGATGACCGCCAGGAAGAGAATACAGATAGGGCATTTGAAGGTTCGACGCATACGTGACCTGCCGGGATGTCATTTATTGTTGTTTGATCAGTGAATCCGACCACGATTTGAATCAGTACCGCGAGCGTGGTCTTCATAACAGATCGGCTCAGGGAGCCACGCTCGCGCTACTGATTCAATGGATCGCGAGGGGGTGTCAGTAAGACCGACTTTCGCAGCAAGGATAGTACACAGAAAAGCTTTTAAAATCGACGATGCGACGGCTGTTTTGAGCCGTCGCATCCGGAGTTTCCCGCGTCAGGTCGGCTTCGTCAGTTTGACGAAACAGTCGTGACACACGAGCGCTTCTCGCGCGCATTCCAACCCGCAGCCGCCAGGATCATCAGTTCTGATGAACTTCGAGTTTCCGTCGCGCTGAAGTTTGTAGCAGGCGTTCACTTTTGCGCGATGCGGATAGCGGACTTGGCGGGATTCGACGGTTATTCGATAGGCGGGAGTTCGAGGTTGAGAGTTGTTACCACAGATTTGACATTTGTACATTACCTCAGCTTGGACTGGCTTCATTGCCCCGGG
>DATEMG010000206.1:0-7640 GCA_035275805.1 Blastocatellia bacterium | reverse complement strand
TCCGCGTCATCGGCGTGGTTGTACCGCGCCGCTTGCGCGCCAATTGGAGGCGGGAGTGGGAAGCCGAGTTGCGCCATCGTGAAGAGATGCTCGTCCAATGGGATCGGCTCAATTGGCGCAGCAAGCTGGAGCTGCTGCGGCGCAGTACGAGCGCGTTCTGGGACGCGCTCTGGCTGCAACCGAAAAGATTGGAGGACGAGGTGTTTCAAGACTTGCGTTTCGGCTTGCGGATGTTGCTCAAGCAGCCGGGCTTGATTCTTGTCGCGACCCTGTGCCTGGCGATGGGAACCGGGGCGAATGTGTTGATGTTCTCGCTGGTTAACGCCGTCGTGTTGCGGCCTGTGGGGGGCGTACAGTCGCCGCAAGAACTCGCGGCGACTTTCCATCGCAACGACCGGAACGGTTTCGATCTGACCTCTTATCCCGATTACCTGGATTACTGGGCGCGCAACCGTAGCTTCGCGGGCTTGCTGGCGTATCGCGCGACGCCGCTGAATTTGGGCGGCGACGGGGGCACGGAGCGGATACAGGGAGCGATCGCGTCGGGCAACTATTTTTCCGTGCTCGGAGTCGGCGCGGCTGTGGGCAGCACGCTGCGCGCGGAGGACGATCTGGGGCCGGGCGGGCGCCCGGTCGCCGTCATCAGCCACGGCTTGTGGCGCCGCCGCTTCGCCTCTGATCCGGCGGTTGTCGGTAAAACAGTCAGCGTCAACGCGTACCCCTTCACGATCATCGGCGTGGCGCAGGCCGGTTTCAATGGAACCGAGACGGGAGAAATCTTCGACCTATGGCTGCCGCTGACGATGCAGGCGCAGATAATGGCGCAAACTGAAGACCAGCTTCGCAGCCGCGACAAACGCTGGCTGGTGATGATCGGGCGGCTGAAAGCGGGCGCAAAGGTGGAGCAGGCGCAAAAAGAGTTCGACATACTCGCGGCGCAACTGCGGCAGGAATATCCGCAAGAGCATCGCGGATTGGCGGGCATCCACGTCAGCCCCCACGTCGGACTGGGGCCGCTCGATTACCCTATCGTGGCGCGATTTCTAGGTACGGCGCTTGCGGTCGTCGGGCTGGTGTTGCTGATCGCCTGCGCGAATGTCGCCAACCTGTTGCTGGCGCGCGCGGCGGCGCGGCGTAAAGAGGTCGCGATTCGGTTGGCGCTCGGCGCGAGCCGAATGCGAATCGTCAGGCAGTTTCTGACTGAAAGCCTGTTGCTTGCCGCAATTGGAGCGACTCTGGGATTATTGCTGCCGCTGTGCGCAAAAGACTGGTTGTTATCGCTGTTTCCTCCGCTGGCGCCGGAGTCGTTGAATTTCAATCCTGATTTCCGCGTCGTCGCATTCACGCTGCTGCTCAGCCTGGGCGCGGCGTTGCTCTTCGGCATCGCGCCTGCGTTGCAAGCTTCCAGGCCCGATGTGGCTCCCGAATTGAAGGAGACTGCGATCACGGGCGGACCGCGTGGGCGGCGACTGAGCGGTATGCTCGTGGTCGCGCAGCTTGCCCTCACGACGACGATGTTGATCGGCGCGGGGCTGCTGGTTCGCACACTACAGCGATTGGCGGCGATTGACCTGGGCTTCGCATCCGAAAGCGTGCTGGCGTTGTCGCTCGATCTGAGATCGCAAGGGTATTCGGAAGAGAAGGGGCGACAGTTTTACCGTCAACTGACGGAACGCGTCGCCGCGCTGCCCGGAGTCGAAGCGGCGGGTCTGGCGTCGGTGATGCCGCTCGGCTGGGGTTCTCCTGAACATGCTATCTTTATCGCGGGACAAGAGCAGCCCGCGCCCGATCGTCCGCAGCGCGCGGATTACAATGTCATCACTCCCGATTGGTTTCGGACGATGGGCATACCCGTGGTCGCCGGACGCGATTTCACGGCGCAAGATAAGGCCGATGCGCCGGGCGTCGTGATCGTCAACGAGGCGATGGCGCGTCGCCTCTGGCCCGAGCGGAATCCGGTTGGGCAGCGATTCGAGATCGGCGAAAAGCAGCGACGCGCTGTCGAAATCATCGGCGTCGCGCGCAACAGCAAACACCGCATGCCTGATGAAGAAGCGCGACCCGTGATGTACATACCGCTGTCACAGCAATATGAAGGGCAAATGATCTTGAACCTGCGGAGCGCCGTCGAACCGCTCGGCCAGGTCGCCGCCGTGCGAGGAGTGACGCGGCGGCTCGATCCAAATCTGCCGCTGTTCGAAATCAAAACTATGGCGCAGCGCGCCAAAGAATCCTTCTGGCCGACCCGCACGATGTCAAACCTTGTTGGCGTCTTCGGAGCGATCGCATTGCTGCTGGCCTGCGCCGGCTTATACGGCGTGCTTTCATACGCGGTCGCGCAGCGTACGCGCGAAATTGGGCTGCGATTGGCGCTCGGGGCGCAAACGGGCGATGTCCTCAGGTTGATTATCAGGCAGGGGCTGCGGTTAGCGCTCGGCGGCGTTGCGATCGGGTTGATTGCGGCCTTCGGCTTGACGCGAGTTTTGGCCGGGTTCCTTCACGGCGTCAGCGCGACCGATCCGCTGACATTCGCCTTGATCCCGGCGCTACTGATTGGGGTGGCGCTGCTGGCCTGCTATATTCCCGCGCGACGGGCTACGAAAGTTGATTCGTTGGCCGCGATTCGGCGCGAGTGAAACACCTTCGAGTTTGCAAAAAAATTGAAACGCGGGGCTGGGAATAGTCACTAATCTCTGTGTCCTTGCATTTTTCTTGAAACTTATTGAACGTTTTCGACGAACCTTCATATGATATCGCGACGCCTTGAAAAAATGATGAGCCCGGTTCGTAATCCCGCCTTCAGGCGGAAGCGTCAACCACAGATCCATTTCGCGATACCGAAGGCTTCCGCCTAAAGGCGGGACTACGAACTGATATTCTGAGGAAACACCATGAAACAAACAGCTCTTCTCATCTCGCTTTTCCTTGGGGCCGGCTTGCTGGCCTTAGCCTGGGTTGTGAAACGAGATAGCTTACCTGTAGTGGCTTCGACGCAGGGGGATATTCAGAGAACCTTTTCCGCTCGACCTGGAGGCAGGTTGATAATGGACGTGGAGCCGGGTTCCATTGAAGTGAAGACCACGGGCGACTCCCGGATTGTCGTGGACGTTCTCCGGAAGGTCGAATGGTCAAGCAGCTCCAGGGCGGAGGAGATCCTGAGCCAGCATGAGGTCAACTTCGAACAACAGGGAAACGACCTTATGATCCGCGCAAAAATGCCGAACGGATTCTTCCGGTGGCGTCGTTCCGGTCTCCAGGTGCGGTACGTGGTCTCTATCCCGACCGAATTCAATGTCGACCTTAAAACATCCGGCGGGGGCATCCGCGTTGACGATCTGCGGGGCGAAGTGCGGGTGAAGACTTCTGGGGGCGGTTTGCAGTTCGGGAAGATCGAAGGCCCGATCAACGGAACCACGTCTGGAGGAGGCATCACGCTGGCCGGTTGCAATGGAAAAGTGGATGTCAGGACGTCCGGAGGAGGGATAAACATCGGGTCGGGGACGGGCGAATTATTAGCCGAAACCTCCGGCGGGGGGATCGAAATCGCTGATTTTGCCGGCGACGCGGTTGTCAGGACCAGCGGTGGAGCGATCAGAATAAATCGCATCGAGGGTTCCATTGACGCTTCGACCTCGGGAGGCCCGATCACCGCTGCGCTCAGCGGCCAGCCGAAGAAAGATTGTCGCCTCCACACATCGGGCGGAGGAATTACGGTAGGGTTGGACGAGTCCCTCGCGTTGAACATCAACGCGGAAGCCAGCGGCGGGGGCGTGACCACCGAACTGCCGCTGACCGTCCAGGGCGAATTGCGAAAAGGCCTGCTCCGAGGGACCCTCAACGGAGGAGGACAGGCGCTGGTTCTTCAAACCAGCGGAGGGGGCATTCACTTGCGCAAACTCGCAAAACAGTAGCATCATTATTCGACAATGAAGACGATCGCGGCGCGAACGCTCGACCAATTGAAGATAGATTACGAGTTGCGCGCATACGAAGTCAGCGAAGACGAACTTGACGCCGTTAGCGTGGCCCGCAAGGTCAACATGCCGCCTGAAGCTACGTTTAAGACGCTGGTCACCCGTGGCGACAAGACCGGCGTAATGCTGGCCTGCGTCCCGGGCGACGCCGAACTGGATTTTAAGAAATTGGCCGCCGCGACAGGCGATAAAAAGGTTGAGATGGTCGCGGTAAAAGAAATACAATCTCTGACGGGATACATCCGTGGAGGCGTGTCGCCTCTCGGATCGAAAAAGAAATATCCTCTTTATCTTGACCGGAGCGCGCTCGATCACGAACGCGTCAGCGTCAGCGCGGGCCGGCGCGGACTACAAATGATCCTTACCCCGCTGGATTTGCAACGCGCCGCCAATGCGATAATCGCCGATTTGGCGAAACCTGCGTCGAAATAGCCTCCTCCGATTATTTCTCAAAGACCATTAGTCGTTACCACGTGTGGCAAACCCTGTATCGAAACGAAAGATCCTTCTCCTCAAATACCCCACTGACTATCAGATGCCTTGAGTCCCTTTCTGTCATTGCTCGCCCGAAGCGCGAATTCGGGCCGGGCGTCTTCTCGGTATCCAATTACTGAAGATGGCACTTTTGATAGGAGGTCGAATCCATGCCCAACAGGTGGCTGTTTAAAACCCAACCAGAAGATTACTCATATGACGATCTGGAGCGAGATCAGCGGGTGATGTGGAGCGGCGTGAGGAACAGCATCACGCTCAAGAACCTGCGCGAAGTGCGGCTCGGCGACCAGATTCTTATCTATCACGAAGGCGACGAAAACGCAGTCGTCGGAATGGCCGAAGCCGTCACCGACGCCTATCCCGATCCAATAGAGGACGACGCGTCAGTCGTGGTCGTCGAAATAAAACCCAAGCGTAAGTTCGCCGAGCCGGTTCTATTGGCCGAAATCAAGGCGTCGCGCGCTCTGGGCGATTTCGATCCGGCGCGGCTGCCGCTACTGTCCGTAATGCCAGTGAGTATTACAGAGTGGCAAGTGATTCAGGAGTTGTCGAGATGATGGGAATGGGGAATGGGGAATGGGGAATGGGGAATGGGGAAAAGATGCTGTTTCTTTCCCCCCACTCCCTACTCCCCATTCCCCACTCCCTCTTTATCTTAGTCTCGAAATCTCCTCGAAGTACTTGACGAACATCTTGACGCCGCCTGCTGTCTGGCCCCAGTCGTAATTCTCGTTCTTCGCGTGGTAGCCGTGTTCAGGCAGGCTCAGGCCGAGAAAGGTGATCGGCGTTTTGAGGTGTTTCTGCATTGTGACGACCGCGCCGATTGAACCGCCCTCGCGTGTGAAGGCCGGCTCTCGTCCGAACGCAAACTTCATCGCCACGCGCGCGGCGTCGGCGTAAGGGCCCTCGAAGTCGCCGAGAAAGGGTTCAAGCCCGGGGAGCGCCTCGACTTTCACGTCGGGGTTGAGCTGCTTGACGAAATCCTTGATCAATTTTGCGATCTTCGCCGGACGTTGATTGGGGACGAGCCGTGTGCTGACCTTTGCCTCCGCGTGGTAAGGCACGATGGTCTTGACGCCCGGGCCGCTGTATCCGCCGGTGACGCCATGTAATTCGAAGGTCGGCAGGGCCATGAACGCCTTGAGCACGTCGGCTTCGCTCTTCATATTGGGGCGGATCGTTTTCAGTTCGTGGGCTTTCTGGTATCCCTTGGTAGTGAAGCCAGAATTTACGAAGCTGTTAACCTCGGCCTTTGTGGCAGGAACCACGTCCTCGTAAAAGCCGGGTATTTTCACCTTGCCCGTCTTCGCGTCGTAGCATTGGCTGACGACCTGGGCCAGTTCGCCGATGGGGTTGCGCGCCACGCCGCCGACCAGCCCGGAATGCACGTCTTTCGCATGCGTCTCCAGTTTGAAGAGAAAGCCCTGCAAACCACGCAGCCCGTAAGGGACGGCGGGCTGTTTGCGCGAAATCCATATCGTGTCGGATACGAGGACAGAATCGGTTTGCAGATGGCCCTTGTTATGCTTGACGAAGTATTCGAAATTCGGCGAGCCGATCTCTTCTTCGAGCTCCCAGATGAATTTGAAATTTAGCGGGAGGCCGTTTTCGACGGCGTACCGAACAGCGAGCATCGCGGTCAGCGCAGGACCTTTGTCGTCGGTTGTCCCGCGGCCTTCGTAGCGGTCGCCATCCTTGTAGAAAGAAAACGGCGCCTTATTCCATTCCGAGGCGTCGGCGGGTTGCACGTCGAGGTGGTTGTATATAGTCACCGTCGGGTTTTTTTGGTCAGTGATGAGCGAACCGAAGACCACCGGGTAGCCAGGCGTCGTGACGATCTCCGCCCTGGCGCCCAGATCGTTCAGGTATTGCGCCGCGATCTCGCCGCAGCGACTGATGTCTCCGATCCTTTCCGGGTCGCTGCTGATGCTTGGGGTTTCGACTAGCGTTGCGAGTTTGTCTTCGAATTCGTTAC
Organism: Blastocatellia bacterium; assembly: GCA_035275805.1. Lineage (GTDB taxonomy): Bacteria > Acidobacteriota > Blastocatellia > RBC074 > RBC074 > JAJVID01. The sequence goes on along the minus strand of DATEMG010000206.1, from coordinate 1,196 downwards.
GGCTGTTGCGGGTGTAGTTGTCGAGGTTTCTAAAAAGTCCGTTGTTGTTCATTGAGCCTCCGATATTTGAGATATGACCAATTTAGCCCCTCTCAGCCGTACAATCAACGATAAAATCTCAGATTTGACGGCCTAATGGCGAATTCGCCATACCTGGCCAGGCAAAGCCAAATAAAACCGCAGGCTATGTTAGTCTCAAGGGCGAATAGGCCAAGCGTCGCCAGAGGCGGCCAGGCGCGACCTGGGGAGGTTGGCGCCATCGATCGAGTGGACACCGTATCAGGCCAAACGGCCGACGCCAGCCGAGGTTCAAGGCGCGTTATTTATAAAGGGTGATAAACGGACGGCAAAGTTTCACGATGCCTTTTCGTCAGAAAAATCTCTGTCTGGATGTACCTGGCTTGACTTGTAGCTCTCATGTAGATGTTCGGCGCGTTTTGCAAACCCTATGTCAGTTTCGCGTTAGAATTACAGCTCCCTTCATTTCGTCCAAGAGCGTTGTTCTAAGCCGAGTGAAAATGGTGAAATCACCGGTCAATTCGTCATTTGCGCATTCAGCCATAATCGCGCCATAACTATCGAGTGTCTGCTTAATTCTCTCGATTGGGTCTTTTGAAAATGCCCTTATGGATTTATCTGGACATTTTTCAGCTATCAACATGTCTAGATTGAACGCCTCATCAACTATAAGAGCGCCAGTTTCATCTCGAGTCAATCGACCACATATTACTTGCGGCGCGCCTCTCAAATCCTCATACCAATCATAGATAATGGTGACCTCAGTGGTTTCGTTTCTGTATCTCACACGGCACGCAATCAGCTGAATTTGCGCCAGTGAGTCGTCAACTACGATCGAGTCGAGTCTGAATGCAAAATCAGATACAAGAAACTGGAAAGCCGTTTGCGTGGAATCTTGAAAGATTGAGAAGACCTCATCCGGTGGCATTTTTGATTTTCTGAATTTCATGAAATCGGTCGTAATAATCCGCAAGCGCCTAACGATAATATGCGCCGGACTGCCGACGGGATTCTGAGTCGTGAAAACAGAAACGAAAGGTCACCCGCGCTTAAGGGGCGATTCCGCCTATCGCCCAGTTCATAACGTCTGTCTGAAACGGACATTCTACCCGCGCCATGATCCGTGTTCAAATTTCCACGGCCCGATGAGTGATGGGCTGCAAATTCCTAAATAGTCT
>DATEMG010000205.1:0-2510 GCA_035275805.1 Blastocatellia bacterium | reverse complement strand
TTGCAACCGGCGTTCGTAGCCGTGATCCTGATCAACCTTGCCAGCGTATGGCTCCGAGGACGCTCAACGGGACTGATGCGTGGATTTTATATAGTTAGCGCCGGCGCTCTGGCGATCGTTGTCTTTAAGATGGGACTCGGTTGGGAAAACGCGGCCATCTGGGGCGCCGCATTGACGTTGACGGGTTCGTTGTTAAGCGCGCTAAGCCCCAAGAGCAGGTCGTTGGAACGCGGATAGCGTTCGATTACTTTTGAACCCGATCCGCCGGGCGATGCCGAGGCTTCTCCGATTTGAAATCACCCAGGCTCGCCCACCGCAATCGTTCGTTCAGATCGACTTCGGCCACAACCACAGTCCCCCACTTTTCGGCGTGAACGAGCTTATTGCCCGCGTGATCATAAACGGCGGTGAACATCCACTCGCGCGAGACGTCCTCGTAAGTACTGCTAACTAGGTAGACGTGATTATCGCAAGCGCGCGCCGAGGCCAGCAGCGGGTTGCACCCCCATACCGGCCACGCGATCACTTCGGCGCCGTTATCGCTCAAGCGCCGCGCCACTTCTGGGAAAAAGCCGTCGTAACAGACCATCATGCCTACCTTGCCGAATCTAGTGTCGAAGACCGGATATTCGGCGCCCGGCGTGAGACCTGCTTCGATTTCGCCTCGCGGCAATGCGACTTTGCGGTATTTGCCTGCAATCTTTCCATCCGGCCCCAGCATGACCGCGACGTTGTAGATCAAATGCCGGTCGCGTTCGACCAGCCCCGCGACGATGTAGAGGTTGTGCTTTTTCGCCAGTTCACCGAAATAATCAGTCGAGGGGCCGGGCAATGATTCGGCCACTTCGTCGAAGCTCTTGCCCAGCCCGTAATAAGTCAAGGTTTCGGGCAGCACGACCAGGTCGGCGCTGCGCCGCGCTGCGTCGGCGATTAGAGGTTCAAACATCCGGCAATTGTCCATAGGCGTTTTCCCGCCTTGCGGGCGAAAGTGGACGGCTGCCAATCGGACTTTGCGTTCGGGCGGCGGCGCGGTCTCGGTCAATGAAACGTCGCTCCATTCGACACGTCCGCGCGGCGCCCAACGAAGATGCAACTCGACGACGGCTCGCGCTGCCTTCGACGGCGCGAGATAAGTATCCGACACTTCCGTCCATCCGTCTGCGCCAGTCGTTTTGTCGGTAGGATATTCAGGCTCGGCCTGATAGAACGCGCCTTTCATATAGCCGGTCGGGACAGGTTTGTCCCATTTGACAGGTTTGCCGTCGGCGTCCTGCCACAGGATTCGCGCGACCACGCTCCGGCTCGGCGCCGCGACGTTTTCAACCCTGCGCAGCGCGAAGAAGCGATAATGCCTGCCTCCGGCGATCGAAAAGGTTTTCACCCAATAACCGTCGAGCCCTTCGCGGTCATCGGCGATGATGAGGAAAGCGTCCTTGCCGCCCTTCCCGCCGTTCGGCCTGTATTCAAATTGCGGACGAATCTCGTCACGAGGCGCGGCAGCGCGCCAGCCGTCCGGAGCGGAGATTTCGCCGTCGGCCATCGCGGTGACATGGAATGACGCGATCAATACCGCCGTAAAGAGAAACCTGTTGGGCTTACGCATATCGTCTCCTCTGGTGTTTGCAGCAAAGAATGCATCAATAGAACGCGGATGACGCGGACGGGCGCGGATCATTGCGGATAAAACCAGAAAAGCATCTGCGTCAATCCGCTCTATCCGCGTCATCCGCGTTCTATTAACCCGCACGCCGATGTGAAAACCACTCTATTAATCGCGCATCCACCGGTCTAGATTTTCGCGCACGAACTCATCGTCGTTCAGTTGCGGATAGCAGTCATAGACGCGATCAATCTCTTCCATTTGCCCGGGCGAAAGGTCTTCGCGCGGATCGAGACACCAGCGGCCCGCCAGTAAACCCTGTCGCCGCAAAACCTCGTGCAAACCGGCGATGCAACCGGCGAAATCGCGCTGCGCGTCGAACAGCGCGGCGTTCGCATCGGTGATTTCGGCCGACCGCGCCAGCGCGTCGAGAGCATTGGCGCCGGCGCGCGCCACCTTGATTTCGGCGAGTAATTCCACCGCGCGTTTTGTCCACACGGCCCAATGCCCCAGCAAGCCTCCGGCGAAATGAATTGAAACATGGCCGCCGCCCCCGGCGCCGATCCGAAACTCGGTCAGCAGATCCGCCACGATATTGTCGTCGTTGCCGGTGTAAAGCGCGACTTCGTGATGTCTGCCGCTGTCAGCCAGCGCGCGCGCCACATCCAATGTCCGGTAACGGTTGAACGGCGCGACCTTCACCGCCGCGACGTTTTCGATCTCAAAGAACTCGCGCCAGAATTGATAATCCAGCAATCTTCCGCCTACCGCGGGCTGCAAATAGAAACCGCAGAGGGGAATTATCTCCGCCACACGGCGGCAATGGCCGATCATTTCAGCGACCGTGGCGTCGCGCAGGGCGGCGAGACTCAGCAATCCGATGTTGTAGCCTATTTCCAAGGCAAACGCC
>DATEMG010000204.1:0-5393 GCA_035275805.1 Blastocatellia bacterium | reverse complement strand
GAATCTGATGCCAGATCCTTTCTTGTTCACGTCGTCAGCCTCCGATAAATCCCGGGCAACCGTTCAGGCAAGCTCATCACGTCGTCAATGATCGTGTAGCCGACCTCGCCGTAAAGGTCTTTCAGTTCGGCTTCGGATTCGCGGTCGATCGTGATGCAGAACGGCGTGATGCCGACGATCTTGGTGTGGCGCAGAGCCATTTTGGTGTCTTCGCGGGCGTAGCGCGAATCGCCGTAATCGTGATCGTAGGGCCGTCCGTCGGAGAGCACGATCAGCAGTTTCGTGCGCGCGTCCTGTCGTTCAAGCTCCGACGCCGCGTGGCGGATGGCCGCGCCGAGGCGGGTGTTGTTGTGGTAAGTGATGCCGCCGATCCGTTTTTCGACTTCGGGAGAATACTTCTCGCCGAATCTTTTGATCGAGAAGTATTTGACGTTGCGGCGGCCTTCGCTGGTGAATCCGGATATGGAATAGGCGTCGCCCACGGCTTCCAGGGCCTCGCTCATCAAGACCAATCCCTGTTTTTCGATGTCGATGATCTTCTGCCCGGGCCGCGTGTAAGGCTGATTCGGGTGGCGCGTGATCGTACGCGCCGTGGAGGAGGACATGTCGAGCAGGAACGACACGGCGACGTCGCGTTCGCGGCGGACGCGGCGGATGTAGAGGCGGTCGGACGGACGGCCCGTGGTCTTTTTGTCAACGTAATGGTCGACGACCGCCTGCAGGTCGAAATCTTCGCCGTCCAGTTCGCCCTTGATCTTGCGCAGCGATTCTGGCTTGAGCATCTGGAACTGGTGGCGGATCGAAGAGATCACGCCCGAATATCTGGCGCGCACCTGTTCGACGAAATCGCGGTGGCCCCGGCGGTTTTCGCGTTGGATCACGCGGCACCATTTTGCGCGGTGGTCGCCGAGTTCGCGGTCCCATTCGTCATAAAAGAAGACCTCGTCGCCCTCCTGCAACTCCTGTTCGCTCGACTCTGCGTTCATTAACTCGTTGAACAGGTCGGAGTCGGTGGGCAGAGTCTCATCGATCGGCTGGGACCACTGGTTGAATAGGTCAGGACGGCGCTGTTGTTGCGCGGGCTGCTGCCGCTGGTCGTCATGCTGCGGGTTCTCCTGCTGCTCTCTCTCGCTCTCCTGCTCTTCCTGATTGGCTTCGGACTCGGACTCCTGCTGGTTGCTGCGTTGATTGAGGAGTTCGTAGACGTGGAAAGTGGCCATCAGCGTGTCGGCTACCGTGGCGTCGTCACGGCGCAGGTAATCGGCGACTACGCGTTCGAACTGAAAGATTATCTCCGCGTAAGCGCGCCGCGCCGTTTCGTCGGTCACGCCGCCGCAGAGCGTGATTTGAAAGAGCATTTCGTAGACCGCCTGTTCGACAGTCAGGTCAGTGATTTTGGAGCGACGTTCGATCAGCCGGGAGCGGATGAAATCGAGGTCGCGCCTGATGCCGCGATAAACCGACCGCAACAGCCAATCGATTCGCCCGTTTTCGAGCGTCGTAAAGATGCGCGCGGCAAGCGTCTGGTTGGGAAAACGCGACAGAACGGTCTTGTAATCGGCCGTTTCGATTTGAATCGGTTCGAGTTCGGGCCGCGACCACAACCCGAGATGTTCCGCGTTGGAATACTGTACGTATTCAGGGTTATTCAAACTCTCGGCCAGAAGGCGTCGCTCCCGCTCGGTGAAATAGGAATCGATCTCTTGCAGGGCGGCCCGGACGTCCGGCGCGCCCATCGCGCGCGTGCCGAATTCGACCTGGCCCGAAGCGTGCGCGGCCAGGGCTTTGTAAAGCTTGAAATCCTCTTCCGGAGAGCCGAATTCGGCTACGACCGCCGGCAGTTGAATCGTGTGGCCGTCGTTGATCTTCGATTCTTCGGGAATGGATCCTAGCGGGACGATCACCATTTCGCGTCCGGTCAGACCTTCGACATAGAGTCTCAGCAGGTGGGCAATCGATTCGAGCGCGACTCCGTCGTGCGCGCCGCGCAAACTGTCCTGGCTGGTCTTCGATTCGAGCGCGTAATAGGCCTGCGCCTTGCGCCGGTCTTCGCGGTGCAGGGTCGCGCCCTCGCGAGCCCAGGCCTGAAACTGATCGAGCGAGGCTGCGGCCAGCGCTCGCGGGCTGCTCTTGAAGCATTCGAGCGCGACATAAACGTTCTGCCCGGCGAGTTCTTCGACGACGTCCAGCACGGCGTTGACCCGTTCGGGCGCGCGTTTGCGCTGCGTGACGCGGATCGTGGCCAACACCTTCGGCGTGAGCTTCAGAAAATCGTAAACGATCGCATTACCTTCGTCGGCGACTTTACGCGTGACCCTGTTCCATTTCTCAAAACTCGAAGCGCCGCCGATATCGATCACCGAGCGCGCCGAGCGGAAATACTGCAGGGCCGTCGCCCCGCCGCGTTCGAGGAAAGTCGCGGTCTGCTTGCATAATTCGACGACGTCGGATTGGCTCTGAATAAAATCCAGCCCCTCGCCTACCGCCGAAAGGAACTCCGCCGCCGTCGCGCCTGTGCGCTGGGCGAAGTTTTCAGCCAGATCCAACACGGCGTCCAACGACGAGTCAGGCGGAGAGTCGGGCGGAGAGCCGGGCGAAGAGGAATCCGCGGCTGTCGAGTTCACGCTTCCGGAATCGAAACCTCGCAATGCTTTGAGGGCCAGAGGCGCGGCGGTTAAAACTTCGGTGCTGTGTTTGACCGAGCGGTGCGCGACTTCGACCGCTATTTTGAACAGACGCGAGGCGGAACGCTCTTCGCCGAGCGAGGCGACCATGCGCGGCGCGTTGCGGAAGGTGGCCAGCGCCGCAGTGGGCGAAAGCACGATCTGTTTCGAGCAGAGCGCGATCAACAAAGATCGCAGGCTTTCGGGCAAAGCCGCCAGAACTTCATTCGAGAGGCGGAAGAAATCGCCCGCCTCTTCGGCGCTGTTGAGCGCGACCTTGCGTCCAATCTCGGCCCAGGCGCGCAGATCGCCGTTTTCCACGAGTTGAGAGACCTCCTGCACGGACTTGAAAAAATCCATCGCCACCTTGGGCGACACGCTGAGTAGCGACGCGCCGATGTCCAACGTCACCCAGCCGCGCTCGTTGGGTTTTAGGCCCATCTTCATCGCCAGCGCCTCGACGGTGTTGCGCGTCAGGCCCTTCAGCAGCGATCCGGTCAATCCTTTGCGTTCGTCAGACATAAATCAAATCACGGTCGTCACAATCTCGCGAATGCTTCTCTGCAATTCGGCGTCATCGGTGATCGGGCTGGCGATGGCCACCTCGCAGGCGGTCACCGGATCGATGCCGCGCGCGATCATCTGACCTGCGTAAACCAGCAGACGCGTCGAGACGCCTTCCTCCAATCCGTGCCCTTTCAGGTTGCGCACCTTCTCGCCGATCTTGACCAGATCGCGCGCCGTCGGCTCGCTGACGCCGCCTTCGTGAGCGACGATCCGCCCCTCGGCCTCGGCTGGCGGATAATCGAATTCGAGCGAAAGGAATCGCTGGCGCGTCGACTGCTTCAGGTCTTTGAGCACGCTCTGATAGCCGGGATTGTAAGAGATGACCAGCATAAAATCGTCGGGCGCGTTGAGCAGGATTCCGAGTTTCTCGACCGGCAGAATGCGCCGGTCGTCCGTCAGCGGGTGGATGAGAACGATGGTGTCTTTACGCGCTTCGACGACTTCGTCCAGGTAACAGATCGCGCCGTGGCGGACGGCCGTTGTGAGCGGCCCGTCGCGCCACACGGTGTCGTCGCCTTCGAGCAAATAACGCCCCACCAGGTCGGTCGCCGACAAATCTTCGTGGCAGGCGACGGTCACCAGAGGCCTGCTTAACTTATAGGCCATCGCCTCGACAAAACGCGTCTTGCCGCAGCCCGTCGGCCCTTTCAACATGACGGGGAGCTTGGCTTTGTAAGCCGTTTCAAAGAGCGCGACTTCGTTCCTGATACTCAGATAATAAGGCTCGCGGAGAATTCGATATTTCTCAATTGATTGTTCGCTTGCAATAATCGCGTCAGTGGTGTTTGCCATTGTCGTATAAATCGTTCCTGTAGCGTTGATTCAGCCCGTGTTAGAATGACGATCTATCTTAACACCGGCAAACGGATTTTGTCAGTTGTCTGAATTTTTATGATAGCAGTCGCAATGAGCGGCGGGGTCGATAGTTCGACCGCCGCCGCGCTACTCAAAAATCAGGGGCACGACCTGGTCGGCTTTTCGATGCAGCTCTGGAATCAGCGGCGCATCAACGTCGGGCCTGACGGTGAACCTTTGCCCAGCCGATGCTGTTCGCTTGACGACCTTTACGACGCGCGCGTAGTCGCGTCAAAGCTGGGCTTCCCATTCTATGTCGTCAATCTCGAGGACGAATTCGAGCGCGACGTCGTGCGCCCGTTCGTGACCAAATACCTGAACGGCCTGACGCCCAGCCCGTGTGTCGCATGCAACAGTTTTCTGAAATTCGACAAACTGGTCGAACTGGCCAAGACCGCCGACGCCGAAAAAGTCGCCACGGGCCATTACGCTCGCGTGAAATTCGACGAGGATCGCGGACGCTGGCTGCTGCTGCGCGCCGTCAACCGCGCTAAGGATCAATCCTATTTCCTCTTTGAGTTGAACCAGGAACAGTTGAGTTACGCCATGTTTCCGTTGGGCGAAATGACCAAGGAAGAAACGCGCGCGATCGCAGCCGCCGCCGGATTGCCCACCGCGCAGAAGCCCGAAAGTCAGGAGATATGTTTCATTCCTGACGGCGATTACGCGCGCTTCATCGAGCGGTATCTGGAAGAGGACGGCGAGAGTCGCGCGAGCGATAACGACTTGCCCGTGTTCAAGGGGCCGCTGGTTCAGATAAACAATCTGGGCGCGTCGAAGCCGGTTCCAGGCGACATCGTCACTACCGCCGGGGAAGTGATCGGGCGACATCAGGGCATTCATCGCTACACCGTGGGCCAGCGTCGCGGGATCGGCGTCTCATCGCCCGATCCGCTTTACGTCGTAAGGGTGGACGCAAAGAACAATCGTGTGGTGGTCGGATCGGGCGCCGATCTGCTGAAGCGCGAGATGACTGTCGAGCGCGTCAACTGGGTCGCGATCGAGGAGTTGACCGAACCGGCCCGCGTCGCGGTCAAAATCCGCTCGCGCGCCGAAGAGGCCCAGGCCACAGTGTCGAAGCGCGAAGACGGTTCGGTGATCGTGACATTCGACGAAGCCCAGCGCGCCGTGACGCCGGGACAGGCGGCTGTGTTTTATGATGACGATGTAGTTGTCGGCGGCGGGTGGATCGCTTGAGTCGGCTATGATCGTCGGTTCGGCCACAGCGAACGACTTGGGAAATTACCGATCCATATTTTTCTGTCCTACATTTTTCTGTTTGCAAAAAAACTAAACAGAAAAATGTAG
>DATEMG010000203.1:0-5188 GCA_035275805.1 Blastocatellia bacterium | reverse complement strand
TCCCCATTCCCCACTCCCTACTCCCCACTCCCGTCATTTCACGAAGTCCAGGCCGTGCGGCACGGCTGATTTGAAGACGTAGGCGAAGAGCATCACTATCAAGCCCACAATCGCCGCGAGCGCAATGCTATGCCAGACGACGGCGCGCAGAATCTTGCCTTCGCTGCCGACCTGATTCGTGGCAGCTGTGGCCACGACTATTGATTGCGCGTCGACCATCTTGCCCATCACGCCGCCGGCGCTGTTGGCGGCGGCCATCAGGACCGGATCAATGTTCAACTGCTGCGCGGTGATGCGCTGCAGACTGCCGAAGAGCGCGTTCGATGAAGTGTCGCTGCCGGTGAGCGCGACGCCGAGCCAGCCGAGGAAGGTTCCGAAGAAGGGGAAGAGCCAGCCGGTGCGGGTGAATGCCAGTCCGAGGACCGCGTCCATTCCCGAATACCGCGTGACGAACCCGAGTCCGAGCATGCAGACGATCGCCAGGACCGCGAATCGCATTCGCTTCAACGTGCCGCCGAAGATCTTGATCAGGCCGGCCGGGCTCAAACCCAGCAGAAGCCCCGAAACGATCGCGGCCAGAAACGCGGCTGTGCCTGTCATCGTCAGCCAGTTGAAGTCGTAACGCGCGGCTTCGGGCGCGCGTTCAGGCGCGACCGGTTTATCGCGGTAGACATGATTATGCAGCATCGGCACGTCCCAACCCGGAGGCCCCGGCCGCGGTTTGCCGTCGGGCAGCGTGACGGCGAACGAGGGCGTGGTTGCGCGGTTGAGCGCGTTCTTGATCGAGGGCAGTCCCCACAGCAGAACGAAGACGGTAAGAATGGCGAACGGCGCCCAGGCCTTTGCGATCTGCGCCCGCGTATAGTTGTTATTATGCGTCGTCACTGCTTCGTCTTTGGCAAAGCGCCAGACGTTCTTCGGCTGCCAGAACCGCAGGAAGACGAGCATCGAGACGATGCAGGCGGCGGCTGAGGCTATGTCAACCAGGTTGCTGTCGACGTAATTCGACCAGAGGAACTGCGTAATGGCGAACGACACGCCGCAGACCAGGATCGCGGGCATAACCTCCAGCGTCGCGCGCCACGGCGACATCACCCTGACCAGCCAGATCGGGACGATGATGCTGGTGAAGGGAAGTATGCGCCCGGCCATCGCAGACAGATCCGACTCGTTCAACCCGGTGACCGCCGCCAGCGTGTGAATCGGCGTCCCGATCGATCCCCACGCGACGGGCGCGGTGTTCGCGATCAGGTTCAAAATCGCCGCGTAGAACGGATCGAAACCGAGGCCGATCATAAATGCGCCCGCAATCGCCACCGGCGCGCCGAAGCCCGCGCAGCCCTCGACGAAGGCGCCGAACGCGAAGGCCACTAGCAGCGCCTGCAGCCGGCGGTCCTGCGATATCGCCGCGACCGAGTTCTTCATGATCTCGAATTGGCCCGTGACGACCGAAATGTCGTAGAGAAAGACCGCCGCCACGACAATCCACGCGATCTTCAATCCGAACGCCGCGCCGAACACGAAGCTCATTGCGGACATCGACAACGGCATCGTGAAGACGGCGCTCGCCAGCGACGTCGCCGTGATCGCGCTGACCATCGCGGCCCAATGCGGCTTGGTCCCGCGCACGGCCAGCAGGTAAAAGAGAACGACGATCGGGATGGCCGCGACGAGCGTCGAAAGCGGCCAGGAGTTCAAGGGGTCGTAAATTTGTGTCCAGTTCATTTTGGATTTGAGAATGAGAAATAAAGCCACAGAGCCACAGAGCCACAGAGAAGAGAAGAAAGAGATCTGGGTGGAAACAGAGATGGAGAGAAAAAACGCCGCCGCGGCCCCACTCTCTCTCCGTCCCTCCCTCTCACCAACTCTGTGCCTCTGTGTCTCTGTGGCATATCTGTGTCCCCAAGTCGCGCGCTTTGATTCAGCGGCGGATGCGGTTACGTTGTTCCGCCGCCTTTTCAACCAGCCGTCGCAATTCCTTGATCGGTTCCGGGCTGTCGTCTACTTGCAATCTCAACACGGTGTCGTTGCGCAGCCAGACGCCGCCGTCTTTTTTGACGATGAGCATAGCCGCCGATTGCATGCCGCGTTTGTCGCCGCCCGCCGCCTGTCCGGCTTCGAGCGCTGCGAGCAATCGCAGTGACAGATGCCCTTTGGTCGCCTCGAACGCCTCGATCATCTTGTTCACGACCTCTTCATTCGCCAGGATGTTGCCCTGCGCAGAGCAGTATTTCCCGAGTTTGTGTCCGGCCCATGATGTGGCTTTCGGGCCGGTGAACGCGGCGGCTTCGCCTTTGGCGTTGATGACGGCGAATTGACGCCCCTGTTTGGTCCAATCTTGCGGCCGTGGATCGGGGTCGGATTCCCAAATCTGTTTGATGATCTCTTTCGGAGCCATGCCCTTCCTGAGCAAGGCCAGCGCCTGCGGACCATAGCTGACATCCACAATCGCCTGCGTAGCCACCACTCCCACATCAGCCTCGGCTGACAACACGCCGTTGCCGACCGAGAAGACGCGGGATTGCACGGCTCCGCCCACCTCGCCGGTGTCCGGGTCGAAGCCGAGGATGGAAAACGTGGCCACGGGCGGCCACGGCTGAGTCGTTTGCCGGGCCGCGGCAAGCAAGCCCGGCGCAAGGCAGAACGCGAGAATCAAAACGCTTCGACGCATAATCCCCCCCGATAGATTGGAAAACTAATTGATACGATGGACTTCATTATGTGGCGGGGTAATCTACCGCCCTCGGACGCGGTAAGACAAGGCTTGGCGGTTTTTTCGACTACTGGTAACCTCAACCTCGCCCCGGCGTATTTGCTTGCGGTAATCCATCCGAATTTCATAAGGAGAAACGACGTTTTATGAATTTCCGCCTGAAACTAGCCCTCGCGCCGGCCTCGCTGGTTCTGGCTTTGAATGTCTTCGCCCAGGAGCGCGAGACGCGACCACAGGAAGACCCGGCGCAGCAGCGCATTCGCGCGCTCGAAGAGCGATTGAACTTCCTGGAGCAGACGCTTACAAAAGACATTGACGACCTGATGTGGTTCCGGCGCATGGACGACATCGCCGTCGTGGACAAGGTCAGCTACACCGGCCCGCCGCCGCGCGTGATCCCCAACCCGACGGGGCAGGGCGCGGGCAATCCCGTGATCGTCCGCGCCTACACGTTTCTGCCGAAGCGAAATCTCTCGGGCGGCAAGCTCCCGCTGATCGTCTTCGTTCATGGCGGCGTACATGGTGATTTCAACTCCGGCTCGCTGCACATCGTCCGCGAGCTTGTCGAGCAAGGCTATGCCGTGATCGCGCCCGATTATCGCGGCAGCACGGGCTACGGGCGAGGCTTTTGGCAGTTGATCGATTATGGCGGGCTGGAGAACGACGATGTGCTGGCAGGCAAGCGGTGGATGGTCGAGAATAATCCGAACATCGATCCGCAGCGCGTCGGCATCATCGGATGGAGCCACGGCGGAATGATCACGCTCATGAACATCTTCGACCACCCGGAGGATTACAAAGTGGCTTACGCCGGGGTCCCGGTCAGCGACCTGATCGCGCGGATGGGTTACAAGGGCCAGGGGTACCGCGATCAGTTTTCTGCGCCGTACCATCTGGGCAAGACCGCCGAGCAGAATGTCAACGAATACAAACGTCGCTCGCCCGCATGGAACGCCGAGAAACTTCAGACGCCCCTGCTCATCCACACCAACACTAACGATGAAGACGTGAACGTGCTCGAAGTCGAGCATCTGATCAAATCGTTGAAGGCGGCGGGCAAGAAGTTCGAATACAAGATTTACGAGAACGCGCCGGGCGGCCACGCCTTCAACCGCCTAGACACGAAGCTGGCGAAGGAGTCGCGGGCGGAGATTTGGCGCTTTCTGGCGCAGTATCTCAACCCGCCTGCGTCAGCGAAGTAGTTGAGGAAAGGCCCCGAATCAAATAAGGGCATCGGCGACAAGCCCTGCTGGAATAACGCCCAATAGACTTTTGCTGGCGCTAATGGATTTCGTGGCGGCGCCCCGGAGGGGCGAAATGTTTAGAGAGACGACGAAATAATCCGTCCAAGCTCCGTCAGGAGCGACATCTGACAGCGTGGATGTCGCTCCTGACGGAGCTAAAAACCAAACTCGCCCACGTTGCTATAAACATTTCGCCCCTCCGGGGCTCACGCGATAGCCGCGACTACAAAATCCGATAGTATCAGGACTTTTGAAAGCGTCCACAGCGGCGCCGGTCAACAGGCGCTCGTCATCGAGGCGCCTTTCCAACCTTAAAAAAGGAGTTCACTGCCATGAAAGCATTACGATTTTCCCTGATCGTTTTGTGTTTATTCGCGCTCGCGCTCTTTTCCGCCAACGCCCAGGGTCGCAGGGGGGGTGGACAACAAGGAGGCCAGGGAGGCGAACAGCGCGCCGAAGGCGGCCCGCAGGAAAGACCCTCTGATCCGATGTCTACGCCGACCTTCGCGGGATTGCGATTCCGTTCCATCGGCCCGGCAGTCACTTCCGGGCGAGTGATCGCGTTCGCAGTCGACCCGAATGACCGCGCCAGATATTTCATCGCCGTCGCTTCGGGCGGAGTGTGGAAGACGGTCAACGCCGGAACCACCTGGACGCCGGTTTTCGATAATTACGGCTCGTATTCAATTGGCGCGATCGCGCTCGATCCTAAAGATACGTCGGTGGTTTGGGTAGGAACGGGCGAGCGCAACAGCCAGCGCAGCGTCGGTTATGGCGACGGCGTTTACAAGTCCGAAGACGGCGGGCGCAGCTTCCGCAAAGTCGGCCTGGAAAAATCCGAGCACGTTGGCCGCATAGCGATCGACCCGCGCGACGGCAAAGTCGTCTACGTCGCCGCGCAAGGGCCGCTCTGGTCGTCGGGCGGCGATCGAGGATTGTTCAAGACCGCCGACGGCGGCAAGACTTGGAAGGCCGTCTTGAGCTTCAGCGAGAACACCGGCGTTACTGACGTCGCGCTCGATCCGTCGAACCCTGACATAGTTTACGCCGCGAGTTGGCAGCGCCGCCGGCACTTTTACACTCTGATCAATGGGGGGCCTGAGAGCGCGATTCATAAATCCACCGACGGCGGCGCGACGTGGACTCGGTTACGGGGCGGTCTGCCGGCGGGCGATTTAGGGCGCATCGGTTTGACGGTTTCGCCGGCCGATAACAACGTCGTCTACGCCAC
>DATEMG010000202.1:0-5797 GCA_035275805.1 Blastocatellia bacterium | reverse complement strand
TCCCCATTCCCCTCCCTCAGGATAAGCCGCGGATCGAGATCAGCATATTTTTTAAACTGCTCGTCGCGTCGATCACCGCCGTGGGTTCGTAGCCGCAATGGACCATGCAATCGCGGCAACGTGGGTTGCCGCTCTTGTGGCCGTACTTGTCCCACTCGGTCGTCTCGATAAGTTCCTTGAAGGACTTCGTGTAGCCGTCGTTGAGCAGGTAGCATGGCTTCTGCCAGCCAAAAACGTTGTAATTCGGGTTGCCCCACGGCGTGCATTCGTAATCGACCTCGCCCATCAGGAATTTCAGGAAGAAGACCGACTGGTTGAACTGCCACCGTTTGCCGCGCGGAGTCCGCAGCGGGCCGAGAATCTCTTTGAAAAGCTTTTTGGTTTGCTCGCGCTTGAGGAAATGATCCTGATCGGGCGCCCAGGCGTAACTGTAACCCGGCGAGATCGTCATCCCGTCCACGCCCAGATCCATCACCGTGTCGAACATCTGGTGAAACTCTTTCGGGTCTTCGCCGTCGAAGACCGTCGTGTTGGTGTTGACGCGGAAGCCGCGCGCCTTGGCCGCCTTGATCGCGCTGACCGCCTTGTCGAACGTGCCTTCTCGGTCGACGCATTTGTCGTGGGTTTCGCGCAGGCCGTCGAGGTGGACGTTAAACGTCAGGTAAGGCGACGGTGCGAACCTGTCGAGATTCTTTTCGAGCAGGATGGCGTTGGTACAGAGATAAACGAACTTTTTGCGCTCGATCATCCCTTTTGCGATCACATCGATTTCCGGGTGCATCAGCGGCTCGCCGCCCGCGATCACGACGATCGGCGCCCCGCATTCCTCCGCCGCGCGGAAGGCGTCTTCCGGCGGCATGTTCTTCTTGAGAATGTCGCCGGGGTATTGAATCTTCCCGCAGCCGGTGCAGGCCAGGTTGCAGCGGAAAAGCGGCTCCAGCATTAAAACCAGAGGATAACGTTTATTGCCTTTGAATTTTTGTTTAAAGATGTACGCGCCCACGGCCAACGCCTGGCGCAGAGTGATAGCCATTGCTTCCCTACTTCCTCCAATGCCACAGAGACGCCGCAGACACAGAGAAAGTGAAGGGAAATAAGGCGCTTCTCTTGACCTTTTTGGCCTTTTCTTTGTGTCTGTGGCGCCTCTGTGGCAATTCGTTTGTGCCCATGTAACTTGGTTTAATTTAGCGCAGAAGCGGTTCGCCCGCTTAAAAAGGGGAACGGTGAAAAAGTGAGACGCATAGTCTCGCTCTTTCACCGCTTCAGTTCAACCTTTTTCAGCCCCGGAACGCCGCCGATTCATTTTTGCTTCTTCGCTTTTTCCTTGGTCGCTTTTGCGGGCTGTTTGCCGTCCTGCGTCACTGGCTGCGGGGCGACGGCGACCGGCTCGGCCGGCTTCACCACGTTCGGTGGCAGCGGTTTGCGCGGCAGTTTCTCATCGCGCATAGCGGCGTTATAAACGAACGCGGCGATGATCACTGACGCCTGCTTCATGTCTTCGGCCTGGATGCGGTCGTAAACATCCATGTTCGAGTGGTGGGTGCGCGTGTCGTACTCGATCTCGTCCTGGATGAACTGGAAGCCGGGCAATCCGGCCGCGTCGAATGAGAGGTGATCGGTACCGCCGGTGTTTCTGCTGGTCAGCGTCGCCGCCCCCAGGTCGCGGAAGGGTTCGAGCCACGCGCGGAAGATCGGGCGCACGGCCTCGTTGCCCTGCAGATAGACGCCGCGAACCTTGCCCGTCCCGTTATCGAGGTTGAAATAGGCCGAGAACTTCTCGTGAGCTGGTTTGAGCGTGATCGGCGTCTGTTGCCCCTGTTGCCCCTGTTGCCCCTGTTGCCCCGCCGGAGGCCCCGAAGCCTGACGCGCAGCGTAATGCTTGTCGACGTGCGCGCGCGAGCCGATCAGCCCCTGCTCTTCGCCGCCCCACAACCCGATGCGAACCGTCCGGCGCGGTTTGACGCCGAGCGACTGAAGGATGCGCATGGCCTCCATCGCCACAGCCGATCCCGCGGCGTTGTCCGTGGCCCCGGTTCCAGAATGCCAGGAATCGAAATGGCCTCCGACCATCACGATCTCGTCTTTGAGGTCGGAGCCGGGGATTTCGGCGATCACGTTGTAACCCATCAAATCCTGGTCATGAAATTTCGCGGCGATCTGAATTTCGAGTTCGACCGGGACGCCTTTGGTCACCATGCGCACTATGCGGTTGTAATGCTCGGCGGCGAGCGACGCCTGCGGGATCAGCTTTGCGTCAGGAGACCACGGCCTGGGGCGACGGTCGAATGAGGCGTCGACAGGCGCGGGCATCGCAGCCGATTGGACGAAGATCGTCCCCCCGTCGCCGCGTCCGATGTCGAGCGCTACAGCGGCGCCTTCGTCATAAATCATCTGCAATTTCTTCGCCTGTACCACCCCTGCCGCGCGCCGCTCCTCTATCAACGCGCGCTGTTCGGGGCTGAGCGCGTCGCGGCCGCCACGCCCGCCGCCGGGGGTAGTCGCGGCGTTCGCCAGCGTCAGCAGTTCCTCGTCGGTCGCCCGCGTTCCTTCAGGCTTGAAGTGAGCCTGTACTTCGCGTGGCGAAGCGATCAGGACAATCGCGCCTTTCAGTTTGCCCTTGTATTTATCCAGATCTTCTGGAGTCTTGGCGTCGAGATAGACGACCGGGCCGCGCACGACGCCGTTAGTGCTCGGCGACCAGGCCTTGGGGTAAGCGATGAGCGGAATGAAATCGGGCTTGATGGCGTTTGCCGTGAAGCCTTCCAGTGACCATCCGCGACCGAACGGCCCCCAGGCTTCGAGATTCCCGTTCTGCAGCCCCCACTCGGTCAGCCTGCCTTTAGCCCATTCGCTGGCCCTTTTGTATTGAGGCGAATTGGTCAGTCGCGGTCCGTGAACGTCCGTCAGCCAGCTTAAAGTCTCCATTACTTGCGAACGCTGCATGCCTTCTTCACGAATCTTCTTCATCATTTCCAGGTCTACCTTTTCGACCTGGGCGACTTGAGCGCTGACGGCCAGACAGAAGATCAGGACTGCAGCGATCGGGGCCATAACCCGCTTATAACGACGATGTGCCATTTTGGTTTCCTCCTACGAAAATCCCCCGAGACAGCATGAAATAGGAGTTATTTGGCATATGGGACCTATAGGAAATAAGTCCTTCCATAAGTCCTGTAAGCCCTATAAATCCTATTCACGATTAATCACGCTCTGGAGTGCTAGGCGCCGCGAATGTTCGTCTCGCGACCACAGGCTCATACGCGGAAGCTAATATTCTGGTTGCGCATGCTTGCGGCAAGCGCATCAGCAATGCTAAAAAAACGCCTCCCCTTCTAATTCCGGATCAAACGGTTGAGGCCGCGCCCGATATAATGAGCGGCGCCGCCGTTTGAAAACGCCTTGGAGGAGTCTCTTTTGAAACGCGTTTCGATTTTTACACTAATAGTTTTGATCGCGCTCGGCGCCGCGTCGCAGGCGCATTCCTTCGCGCGGCAGAAGCAACAACCGAAGCAGCAGCAGAAAAGGCCCACGCGGCGCGTGAAGCCGACCCCGACTCCCACGCCCGACACCCGCGCGGAGGCGTCTGAGGTGGTCACGCAGATCAGAAACGTCTCGAATTTCATCTACATTTACGGCAAGGTCGTCAACGGTCTTGAGGTTGCGGATGAACAGGCGAAAAGCAATCTGGCGTCGACTGAAACCCAGGTAGTGATCAAAGAGAGCAAAGACAAGCTGATAGCCAAGATTAAGGACGTGCGGATCGGGCTGGAGGACCTGGCGAGTAAATTCCAGGCCAACCCGCGCTTGCAGGTGCAGTATCTGAAGCTCGCTTACGCGACCGAGGCTGCGCTCAACGCCGAACGGCTTGCGGCGGCGGGAAAATATAACGATGCGGGCAAATTCCTGGTCACTGTGGTCGAGAGATTGGCAGACACCATTGTCTCAATGTAGCCGCTTTAAATCGGAGCGGGACGCGCTTCAGTCTGTCAGACCGCGAATCACCTCATGGACAGACTGAAGTCTGCCCCACTATTGGCTGATGTGACGCCCGGCGCGGTACGAGGCGCTACCGGTCTCCGGACTGCCTCCCGCAGGTCATCATCAACCCGATCTCTTCCTGATCGGCCCGCTGCGGATCGAATTCTCCGACGATCTTTCCTTGGTACATCACCATTGCGCGGTCGGCGAGCGAGAGGACTTCTTCGAGTTCGGCCGAGACAAGCAAAACTGCGGCGCCCGCGTCGCGCAATTCGATCAGTTTGCGGTGGATGAATTCGATGGCCCCGATGTCGACGCCGCGCGTCGGCTGCGCGACCAGAAGCAGTTTTGGCTTCATGTCGAATTCGCGCCCGACGATCAGTTTCTGCTGATTGCCGCCCGAAAGCGCGCGCGCCGGCGCCGCCGGGTTCGGCGGGCGCACGTCGAAATCGCGGATCAGCCGCGAAGCCTTTTCGACGACGGCCCGGTCGTCAATCAATCCGAAGGCGGCGACGGCAGGCTTGCGATAGTGGACGCCCAGGATGGAGTTGCCGGCCAGGTCGAATTCCAGCAGCAGGCCGCGCGCGTGACGGTCTTCGGGGATGTGCGCGACGCCCTGCTCTCTGACAGCGCGGGCCGAGAGCTTGCCGATCTCGCGCCCCTCCAGCGTCACGCTGCCGCCCGAAGCGCGACGCAGCCCCGCCAGAACCTCGATCAATTCGGTCTGCCCATTGCCCTCGACGCCCGCAATCCCCACGATCTCGCCCGCGCGCACATCGAACGAAACCTCGTCCAGTTTCGATCCATAACTCAGATTCCTCACGGCGAGCGTGACCTCGCGCGGCGAGGCCGCGCCCTTTTCGACCCTCAGCAACACGTCGCGTCCGACCATCAACCGCGCGAGTTCCGCCGCGTTCGTCTCTTTCGTCTTCCTCTCGCCCACCACCTGTCCGTCGCGCATCACCGTGACGTTGTCGGAAAGCGAAAGCACTTCGCTCAGCTTGTGCGTGATGATGATGACCGTCGCGCCCTGCTCGCGCATCGAGCGAAGTATTTTGAAAAACTCTTCGACCTCCTGAGGAGTCAACACCGCCGTCGGCTCGTCCAGAATCAGGATGCGCGCGCCGCGATAGAGCGCTTTCAACACCTCGACGCGCTGCTGCTGACCGACCGAAAGCTCTTCGACGCGCCTGCGCGGATCGATGTCGAAGCCGAAATCCTTCGAAAGCTTGTTGATCCGCTCTTCGGCCCTCTTGAAATCGATCTTCACAGCGGCGCCCGGCTCGGCGCCGAGCACGATGTTTTCGAGCGCGGTCATCGGCGGCGCGAGCATGAAGTGTTGATGCACCATCCCCAGGCCGAGCGCTATGGCGTCATGCGGCGTCTTGATCTCTCGCTGCGCGCCCTCGACCCGGATCTCGCCCTCGTCGGCTGTGTAGAAGCCGTAGAGGATCTTCATGATAGTCGACTTGCCCGCGCCGTTTTCGCCGACAATGGCGTGAATAGTGTTGGCGGGGATCGAGAGGTTGACGCCTTTGTTCGCGACCACCGCGCCGAAGCGCTTGGTGATTCCACGCATTTCAATAATGTTCATAACTGCGACGGGGGGACGTGGCGACGGGGCGACAGGGCGACGGGGCGACAGGGCGATGGAGCGATGGGGAGAAGGAGAGACAAGGGGGGGCAAGAATAAAAAGCAAGAGTCTTCTTGTCGCCATATCTACTTGTCTCTTCATCGCCCTGTCGCCCCGTCGCCCTGTCACTCCGTCGATCTGTGGCCGCGGCGCCAAATTTTCAATTTCAGTCTTCAGGTTAAATA
>DATEMG010000201.1:0-5489 GCA_035275805.1 Blastocatellia bacterium | reverse complement strand
CGACTCAAAGACAAAATCGCCCGGTCGCCCAGTCGCCCCGTCGCAATTTCAGCCTGCTTTTTCTAGCGGAAAGACGACGCGGCGGTTGACGACCATCTCGGCGGTCACGACCAATTCTTTCATCTTTTTCTGGCTCGGGAGTGTGTACATCGCGTCGAGCATCAACTCTTCCAGGATCATCCGCAGGCCGCGAGCGCCGACTTTGCGCTCACAGGCCTGCCGCGCCACGGCGCGCAAAGCCTCCTCGGTGAAGCGCAATTTGATGCCGTCCCACTCGAACTGTTTCTGATACTGCTTGGCCAGCGCGTTCTTCGGCTGAGTCAGAATTTCGATCATGGCGGCTTCGTCAAGCTCATGCAGAGTCCCCACGACCGGCAATCGCCCGACGAACTCAGGGATCAGGCCGTACCTGATCAAATCCTCGGGTTGAATCTGCTGAAGCAGCTCCGTATTGGCTCGCGATTGATGCATCGGGCGGATGTTGGCGTGAAACCCCACGCCTTTTTGGCCGACGCGACGCTGAATAACCCTGTCCAAGCCGACGAAAGCGCCGCCGCATATGAAAAGGATGTTCGTCGTGTCTACGAGGTAAAATTCCTGGTGCGGGTGTTTACGCCCGCCCTGCGGCGGCACGTTGGCCACCGTGCCCTCGAGGATCTTGAGCAAAGCCTGCTGGACGCCTTCGCCGGAAACGTCGCGGGTTATCGAGGGGTTCTCGTCCTTGCGGCAGATCTTGTCTATCTCGTCGATGTAGATGATGCCTTGCTGCGCGCGCTCGACGTCGCCGTTGGCCGATTGCAACAACTTCAGGATGACGTTTTCCACGTCCTCCCCGACGTAGCCGGCCTCGGTGAGCGTCGTGGCGTCGACAATGGTGAACGGGACTTTGAGCATCCGCGCGAGGGTTTGCGCGAGCAGCGTCTTGCCGGTTCCGGTAGGGCCGATCAGCAGGATGTTCGATTTCTGAATCTCGACGTCGCTGCGCCGCTTCATCATCTCTATCCGCTTGTAGTGCTGGTAGACGGCGACGGCCAGCTTTTTCTTCGTTTCTTCCTGCCCGATCACATACTCGTCGAGGAAGTTTTTGATCTCCGACGGTTTCGGAAGCGGCGGGCGCGCGGCGGCGGCTTCCTGCTGAGCGTCATCGCTTATGATTTCGATGCAGATGTCGATGCACTCGTTGCAGATGTAAACGGTGGGCCCTGCGATCAGCTTTTTGACTTCATTTTGGCTCTTACCGCAGAAGCTACAGCGTAAAGTGTCGTCGCCTCTTCTCATCACCGCATGATCTCCGCATCAAGATGGAATGTGGGCATTGTTGTTGGTAGCAGCCTTAAACGGAATTGCGAACGAAACGAAAGTCGCGATCCGCCGAATGGCGGCGTTGAATCTCTCAAAGGGCATTACATTCGCGCCACAAAATGATAAACAAGTGGACCGCACGGGCGCAAGCGCCGGAGGGGGGCGGCGGCGGGAATCTTGCCGGCGTCAGTCGTCAAACGCCAGGCCGGCTTTGAGAATCTCGCAGGCGCGGACGCATTTGTCACAGATCTGAGCGCTGATCCCTGCGAACAGCCTGGCGCCCTGCGGATTGCTGCGGTCGTGTACGTTAAAACTGCACTGCCCGACCTGAGACCCGTCATCACCCAATATTCTCTTATACCATGGCTGATCGAGCTTGGGCGGCCTGATCCCCATTTCCCGGTAATCGATCAGCAATTGCACGCAGACCTCGACGCACTCGTCGCAAATATATCCGGAATGGCCTTCAAAGAGTCGCGCGACCTCTCCCTCGCCCATGGCGCAGAAAGAACACCTCAGGACGGGCCTGTGTGTCTGCGAGATCAGAGCGCCGCCAAAGTCGAAGTGAGTGGCGCCCGCTGAGGGGATACGATCGTTCATAAAATCCTGGGTGTCGGGTATCGCGCGTTAGGTTTTACTCCCGATGTTTAATTACCTGATCTATCAGCCCGTACTCCTTTGACTGCATGGCGCTCATGATCCGGTCGCGGTCGACGTCTTTTTCGATCTGCTCTACGGTGCGGCCCGTGTGGTAAGCGAGAATTTCGTTGATGCGCTCTCGCAAGCGCAAGATCTCTTCCGCCGCGATCTTGATGTCACTCGCCTGGCCCGATATTCCCCCGGCGTGCGGTTGATGGATCAGAATCCGCGAATTCGGCAGGGCGAAACGCCTCCCCTTGGTTCCCGCGGTCAACAACACGGCCGCCATCGAGGCGCACTGCCCGATGCAGAAGGTCGTGACCGGGCAGCGAACGAATTGCATGGTGTCATAGATCGCCATGCCCGCCGTCACTGAACCGCCGGGCGAATTGATGTAAAGCGAGATTTCCCGGTCCGGGTCCTCCGATTCGAGGAACAGCATCTGCGCGACGACGAGGTTAGCGACTATGTCGTCGATCGGAGTCCCGATGAAAATGATGTTGTCCTTGAGCAGGCGCGAATAGATGTCGAAAGCGCGCTCGCCGCGGGGCGTCTGCTCGATAACCATGGGCACTAAATGAGATTGTGGATTGATCATAACGCTTGTGATTTGCTTTCGCTCTGAACCTCGCCCTCAGTTTCCGTTTGCTCCGTAGACTGAGTATGATGTTCATTCCGATCTTCGTTGAACTCTTCAACCGTGACCTCGGCGTGCTTTATAACCGCCTCCAACGCCCTTTGATGACGCAGCCTGTGTTCGATACTAGAAAGCGAGTCATCCTTTGTCAAGCGCGCCTTTAGCTGGTCCGCCGGCTCGCCGCTCATACTCGCCATCCTCTCGATTTCGGCCTCGACCTCCCACCGGCTGACCTCGACCTTCTCGGCCTCTCCGATCTTGTCGAAGACCAGCGCTGAGCGAACATCACGCGCCGCCAATGGGCGGAACTCATTCATTCGCCCTTCCCAATCGATCTCTTTAATCGTCTGCGAAGGGACGCCGTTGCGCATCAGGAGGTACGCGAATTCGCGGGCGCGGTCTGTGGCCTGCGGTTCGACCAGCGCGGACGGAACCTCGAAATCGTAATCCTCAAGAATCCGCTTCACGACTTCTTCGCGAAGACCGGAATCGGCCCGCGCCTCGGCGGACGCCGTCAAATTTTCTCGAATCCTGTCGCGCAGCTGCTGGAGATTTTCATAGTCGCCGAAATCCCGCGCGAATTCGTCGTCGAGTTCTGGCGCCTCTTTTTCGCGGACCGCGACCACGGTCGCCGTGAAATCGAGCGTCTTGCCGGCCAGCCCTTCGGCCGAGAAATTTTCCGGATATTTGACGCGGAACTCGCGGACGTCGCCGGCCTTCACGTCGCGCAGATTCTCGTTGAATTCGGGCTGGACGTTGTCGGCGCCGACCTCGACCTGCACGTCGTCGGACTTCAAATCCTCTTCTTCGGGCGGTTCGACGTACTTGCCGACCAGGTTGACCGAAACGAAGTCGCCGTCGCGTGACGGGCGGTCTTCCACCGGAACGAATTCCGCCGCGGATTGGCGCAGGTGATCGAGCGCATGCTCGACATCCTCATCGGCCACGGTGGCGACTCGTTTTGTCAGTTTCAAACCCTTGTACTCTTTAAGCTCGAATTCAGGCATGACCTCAAACGTCGCCCTGAACTTCAGCGGCTCGCCCTGGCCGATAGACAGGGCGTCAATCTGCGGCTCGCCGACGATGCGAAGCATGTGTTCGGCGACGGCGGCCTGCAGCGCCTCTGGAACCATGCTCTGAACGACTTCTTCCTCCGCTTCTTTGGCGAAACGTTGCTTGATGAGTTCGCGCGGGACGCGGCCGGGGCGGAATCCTGGAATCTTCAGGTGGCGCGCGTAGGCGACGTAGGTCTTTTCGAAGGCCGCGTTGACCTCCTCAACGGGGACTTCTACAGTGAGGCCTTTCCGACATTGGGAGATATCAGTGACATCGACTTGCAGCTTCAATGTTCTTTACCTTTCTTCACAGACACTCGAACCGATCGAGTCGAAATGGGAATCGCAGGCAGTGGGTGAGTCGAGATTTGGTAGGAATGGCCCCGGAGGGACTCGAACCCTCACGCCCGTAAAGGACCTTCGGTTCTAAGCCGAAGACGTCTACCAATTCCGCCACAGGGCCTCTCTATCATGCGCTTCATATTATTTTCACCCCTGATCTTCGAGTTGCAGAGACTAACAAATTTCACCAAGCCCCGCAACGGCCGCGCATTTGACAGCCGCGCGCGCGAGACCTATAACACTGGCGCAAAGTTAATGAATGGGACTTATAAGACTTATGTTGTGGGGCTTATAGGGCGTCCTACAAATCCCATAAGTCCTAGAAGCCCCATTCAGGAGGATCTGATGACTTTTTTGGATCGTATCAACGAAGATTTGAAAGCGGCGATGAAGAGCAAAGACCCCGATCGGCTCTCAACCTTGCGGATGGTAAAGACAGCGCTCAAAAACCGCGAGATCGATAAGATGGAAGCGCTCACCGACGAAGAGGCGATCAAGGTTCTGCAATCCCTGGTCAAGCAGCGCCGCGATAGCATTGAACAATATCAGCAGGCCGGGCGTATAGAATTGGCCGAGAAGGAAGCGTCCGAGATCAAGGTCATCGAAGAATACCTGCCCGCCGCCCTGGACGATGCGGCCATCGCGCGCGTCGTCGAAGAGACCATCGTCGAGACCGGCGCGAGTTCGATGAAGGAGATGGGCGCGGTGATGAAGGCGGTCATGGCCAAACTCGCGGGCCAGACCGTCGACGGCAAGGTGGTCAACCAAATCGTGAAATCGAAGCTCGGCGGTTGACGCGCCACACAATGATTATCGCTCGAATCCATTTCGCCGGATTGCGCATCCGGCTTCAGAGAGGACAAGCTATGGGAACAATATTATGGCTGGTCGCAACAATCCTGGATATCTTCGCCATTTCCGACGTCATGAGATCGAGTCGCGATTGGGCCACCAAAGTCGTGTTAATAGCGATCATTCTGTTGATCCCCTTCGTAGGCGCCGGGTTGTATCTCTTCGCGTTTAGAGAAAAAAGCATTTCGTAAAATATGAGCAATGACAAGCTTGCCCAATTCGCCGGCCGAAAGTATCTGAACCTGGAGAGCTATCGCAGAAACGGGCAAGGAGTGCGCACGCCACTCTGGTTCGTCGAAGATGACGGCGCCCTGTATTTCTACACCGTGGCCCATTCATACAAGGTCAAACGGATTCGTAACAATCCGCGCGTGCGCGTCGCGCCGTGCGACGCGCGCGGCAATGTCAAAGGCGAATGGGCGGCCGCCACGGCCCGGCGGCTCGACGTCGCGGAATCGCGACGGGCTGATGAGTTATTGAATCGCAAGTACGGATGGGCCAAACGCATACTCAATTTCTTTGCCAAAATCAGAGGGCATGAGCGCGCAGCCTTTGAGATTCAGCTTGATTGACCGCCGGCGCCCATCAAGCGAAAGTGGATGTTGGGCTTGGCCCCAGCGACCTCGGGAGGAAAGTGGCGCGGGCTTTAGCCTGCGCGGCCC
>DATEMG010000200.1:0-6194 GCA_035275805.1 Blastocatellia bacterium | reverse complement strand
CGGCAGGGCTTGGAACCTCAGCTCTGCCGGCTAAAGCCGGGACTCTAAACACTGTCCCTTGATGGTTGTAATTTCGTTGGATGTGTCAATATCACTTGCTCTGATTTAAACAAATGCCAAATAACTTTGTTTACAGAGTATTAAAGCTCTTATATATTCAAGGGCATCCTGCTGAACATTCGTAAATGGGTTTTCGCTTGAGGAAGCCGCCGGGCGTCAGTGATATGGCGAGATTTCTCAACCCGGCCAGGAGATTTAGCTGTGATCGGAATGGCCAGAAACCGCAAGTTCCATCTACAGCGCGGAGACGCGCTGTAGATGGAGTAGTTGGCCTCAGCGTCCGTAGAGCGTCACTCTCGGTCGCGCGCCACGCCGCCATCGGGCTTTGCTGTAGAGGAAATCGACGCTGCTGATTACCCGGTCATCGCCGCGCAGGTCGATGGCCCGCGTCTGGCCGCCGGCGGGGATGTAGTCGCTGAACTCGACCTCTTCACTTGTGCCGTTCGCGTAACGGACCACCACGCGCTGGAACTCGACGGGGGAACCCGCGACGCGAAGCTGAATGCTCCGAAACCTGCCTTCAGATCGGCCTATCGCGATTGTGTCACGATCCCTCTGGCCGTCCACGGTCGTCTGTCCGAGCAGGACCCAGGGAGCGGGCCTCGGAATGAATTTATCTCCGTAGAGCGTCACTCTCGGTCGCGCGCCATGCCGCCACCGGGCTTTGCTGTAGAGGAAATCTACACTGCTGATCACCCGGTCGTTCCCGCGCAGGTCGATGGCCCGCGTCTGGCCGCCGGCGGGGATGTAGTCGCGGAACTCGACCTCTTCGCTGGTCCCATTCGCGAAACGGACCACCACGCGCTGGAACTCGACCGGAGCGCCCGAGACGCGAAGCTGAATGCTTCGAAATGTCCCTTCAGATCGGCCTATTGCGATTGTGTCACGATCCCTCTGGCCGTCCACGGTCGTCTGTCCGAGTAAAACCCAGCGTCTAACGCCTTGAGCAAAGGCTGCCTGGCCGACGCTCATCAGCAACAATAAAGCCCAAATGATCCGAGTAATTCTTGGTCTTGACATAAATTTCTCCTTGAAAAATCGATTCTCTCCTAAACTGTTCAAACTGCTTGCCAACACAACTAAAATCAATCGTCGACAATAGGTTTAGCATCTCTTATGCCAATGTATGGCGGAGCCTTACTATCATCTCAAAGCGCTTTGATTCAACTATTTCCACCACTGCTTGTCGATGAATATAGATCAGGCGTAACAACCGAAGATACGATATGGTATAGAAGAGAATCGGAACAGTATGGAACTGAGGCAATAAGATAATGGACACATCATCAGGTTGGCAATTTTGGATCGACCGCGGCGGCACCTTCACCGACATCGTCGCGAAGCGCCCCGACGGATCGCTCGTCACTCACAAACTCCTGTCGGATAATCCCGAACAATATCGCGACGCCGCGGTAGCAGGCATCCGCCGGCTGCTCGGCGTCGAGGACGGCGCGCCCATTCCGGTCGAACGCATCGAGGCGGTGAAAATGGGAACAACTGTCGCCACCAACGCTTTGCTTGAGCGCAAGGGCGAGCCGACGGCGCTCTTCACCACGAAAGGCTTCGGCGACGCGCTGCGAATCGCCTATCAAAACCGCCCGCGCATCTTCGACCGAGAAATTCGCATGCCCGAGCTGCTGTACAAAAAAGTAGTTGAAGTGGCCGAACGCATCGGCGCGCGTGGCGATGTCGTGACCCCGCTCGACGAGCCAGGCGTGCGGGCGGATCTTGAAGCCGTATACGCCGAGGGTTTCCGCGGCGTCGCCGTTATCTTCATGCACGGCTATCGCTTCCCGGAGCACGAGCGACGCGTCGCCGAGATGGCGATCGAGACCGGCTTCACGCAAGTGTCGGTCTCCCATCGAGTCAGCCCGTTGATGAAGTTCGTATCGCGCGGCGACACGACGGTAGTTGACGCCTATCTCTCGCCCATTCTCCGGCGCTACGTCGATCAAGTGGCCGGCGAACTGCCCGGCGCGCGTCTGATGTTCATGCAGTCGAACGGCGGGCTTGCCGAGGCCCGTCGATTCCAGGGAAAGGACTCCATCCTGTCCGGCCCGGCGGGCGGCATCGTGGGCATGGCGCGAACATCGGAGATGGCCGGGTTCGGTAAGGTAATCGGTTTCGACATGGGCGGCACGTCCACTGACGTCTCACATTACGCCGGCGAACTCGAGCGCGAATTCGAGACGCAGGTGGCCGGCGTGCGCATGCGCGCGCCCATGTTGTCGATCCACACTATCGCGGCAGGCGGCGGCTCGATCCTGCATTTCGACGGCCAGCGCTACAGGGTCGGGCCGGACTCGGCAGGCGCCGATCCCGGCCCCGCGTGCTACCGGCGCGGCGGGCCGCTGACGGTCACCGACTGCAACGTAATGCTGGGGAAGATTCAGCCCGAATATTTCCCCAAAGTGTTCGGGGCGAAGGGAAATCAATCTATCGATGTCGAAATAGTTAGTGAGAATTTCGCTGCGCTGGCCGCCGAGATCGAGGGCGCGACAGCTAAGAAGCAAACGCTGGAGGAAGTCGCCGAGGGGTTCATTCGCGTCGCCGTGGCCAACATGGCCAACGCCATCAAGCGCGTCTCGGTGCAGCGCGGCCATGACGTAACCCAATACACGCTGGCCTGCTTCGGCGGCGCAGGCGGACAGCATGCCTGCCTGGTGGCCGACGAACTCGGCATGACGAGCGTTTACATCCATCCGTTCGCGGGCGTGTTGTCGGCATACGGCATGGGGCTGGCCGACGTCACGGCGATGCGCGAGATGGCGACGGAGACGGGGATGGAGGAATCGGCGCTCTCCCGGATTCGCGCGGATATGGATGCGCTCACGCAATCCGCCACGCGAGAAGTTCTGAGCCAGGGCGCGCCGCCGGAGCGCATCGAACTGCGCAAGCGCGCCCATCTGCGCTACGAAGGAACGGATACGGCGCTCATCACGCCGTTCGGCGAGATTGCCGACATGCGAAGGGACTTCGAGACGGCATACAAGCGGCGCTTCAGCTTCCTGATGCCGGATCGGGAGATCATTATCGAAGCGATCTCCGTCGAAGCCATTGCCAGGTCGGACGCCTTCGCCGAAACGCCTCTCGATAAAGAGGCGAAAGAGGCGCGCCCTGCCGCCGTCGCCGCTCGATACGCGCAAATGACCACAGGCGGAAAGACGCTATCTACGCCGGTCTTTTTGCGCGATGAGCTAGCCATCGGCCAACAGATCGACGGCCCTGCCATCATCGCCGAGAGTAACGCCACCACCGTCGTCGAGCCTGGCTGGCGCGCCGAGGTAACGCCGCTCCGGCGCCTCGTCCTGAGACGTGTTGCGCCGCGCGAAAGCAGAGTCGCCGTAGGCGCCGCCGTCGATCCTGTGATGCTGGAGGTCTTCAACAACCTTTTCATGTCGATTGCCGAGCAGATGGGCTTGAGCCTGGCAAACACCGCCTACTCGGTCAACATCAAGGAGCGGCTCGATTTCTCCTGCGCCCTGTTCGACGCCGAAGGCAATCTAATCGCCAACGCGCCGCACATGCCTGTGCATCTGGGCTCGATGGGCGAAAGCGTCAAGACGGTGATCCGCCGGAACGCGGGCCGCATAGAGTCGGGAGACGTTTACGTGTTGAACGACCCTTACAACGGCGGCACGCATTTGCCCGACGTCACGGTGATCACGCCCGTGTTCGACGATCAAGGGAAGGAGATACTTTTCTACGTAGGCTCGCGCGGCCACCACGCCGACATTGGCGGCGTCACCCCCGGCTCCATGCCGCCCTTCTCCCGGACGGTGGAAGACGAGGGCGCGCTGATCGACAATGTGAAACTGGTCGAGGCCGGACGCCTGATGGAAGATCGGATGCGGCGCATCCTCGCGGAGGCCCGGCGCCCGGCGCGCAACATCTCGCAGAACCTTGCCGACCTCAGAGCCCAGGTCGCCGCAAACGAAAAGGGCGCGCAGGAGCTTCGCAAAATGGTCGCGCATTACGGCCTCGACGTCGTGAAGGCATACATGCGCCACGTCCAGGACAACGCGGAAGAGTCGGTGCGCCGCGTCCTTGGCGCGCTGAAGGACGGCGAATTCGGCTATGAGATGGACAACGGGGCGGTGATCCGCGTTAAGATCACGACCGGCGCGGATCGCCGCAGCGCCACGATCGATTTCACCGGAACTTCAGCCCAGCTCGACAGCAACTTCAACGCGCCGACCGCCGTCGTATACGCGGCCGCGCTATATGTCTTCCGCACACTGGTCGACGCCGACATACCGCTCAACGCGGGGTGTTTGAAACCGCTCCATATCGTCATCCCCGAGGGCTGTATGTTGAATCCGCGCCCGCCTGCCGCGACCGTAGCCGGCAACGTGGAAACGTCGCAGTGCATCACCGACACTCTCTACGGGGCGCTGGGAGTGATGGCCGCCTCGGCCGGCACCATGAGCAATTTCACGTTCGGCGACGCGCAATATCAGTACTACGAGACGATTTCCGGCGGATCGGGAGCGGGGCCTGGCTTCGACGGCTGCGACACGGTGCAGGTTCACATGACCAACTCGCGCCTCACCGACCCGGAGGTATTGGAGTGGCGTTTCCCTGTGCTGGTCGAGGAGCACTCCATCCGCAGAGGCAGCGGAGGACGCGGACAATGGAGCGGCGGAAATGGCGCGACGCGGCGCATCCGGTTCCTTGAGCCGATGAAAGCGGCCGTTTTATCCGGGCATCGCCGCGTGCCGCCCTACGGCATGTCAGGCGGAGAGCCGGGCGGGCTGGGGCGCAATTGGGTGGAGCGCGTGACTGGCGAACGTATCGAGCTGTCCTATGCGGACGAAATTGACATGAGGACTGGCGATGTGTTTGTCATTGAGACACCAGGGGGCGGCGGCTATGGCGCTCCGGAGTAGGCCAATATCCCTGACTCAGGGGTTATGGCAAAGTCGCTCAGGCTGGCGGCGCCTTTGGAGCGCGGCGGTTCGGGATACCGCTGGCAAACTCGACATTAGTCATTAACCACTGGCTATTGACCATTATTGGTCAGGAGAAGAACTGTCTTTACCTGGCCAATAATGGTCAATAGCCAATGTTTAATGGCTAATCGCGTGGAAATTGATAGTCCTGAGGTTTGCCAGCAATATCGTTCGGCGCCACACTCCGAAGACTCCGCATATCCAAGGCCTCTTGACCATCATCAAGTGAAAGATTGCAAAGATGATTTTGCGAAATCTCTGGCCCGCTCACTTTTGCGCGGCGGCGCTAGCTCTTCGCTTCGCAGCTCTGGCGCGCTTCTTCTGTTTGGGGTTCGGCCTGGACTTGCCGGCGGTTCCCCGCGATATTTTTCCACGTTTCGAGCGTTGATCACCTCTACCCATTTAAAACCTCCGTATTATTTTTCAGCTAATTCGAGAACGACAATCGTGTCGTTCTCGTCCGTAAATCCTTGCGGGCTCCGGATGAAGAGTCCGTACTTGTCGTGCTCCAGAAATTCAACCTTACTGCCGTCCTTGAAGAACGTGGCCGATTTGACCTTCTTCGGCATCCTGGGCATCGCCAGCACCGGGTCCTGCCAGTTCAGGATGTGCAGATAGACTTTATTACCCTTGCGAGTCGTCACGCCCCAGGGGCGCGGAGTGAGCGGGCCGCCGCGCGTGCCGTAGATCGTTTCGCCGTTCTTTTCCAGCCACGCTCCGACCTGCTTCAACCTGTCCGCGAATTCGGGCTGGATTTTACCGTTCGGCATCGGGCCGACGTTGAGTAGGAAATTGGCGTTGTAGCCCGCGGCCTTGACCAGATAGTGGATCAAATCCTTCGTGCTTTTGAACCGCTTATCGTTCGCGTTGTAGCCCCACGCGCCGTTAATCGTCTCGCAGGTTTCGAGCGGCAGGTCGCCGACCTCAGACTCCGCGTTGAAGCCGGCGGTCTTCTGTCCTGGCAGGTCTTTCTCGAACATCTGAAAATCTTCGCCGGGGAAGGGCTTCAAGTGGTGGTTCGATCCGACCAGCGCGGCGGGCTGCAATGAATGAATCAGCTTGTACGTTTGCTCGAATCGCCATTCGGCCTTCGGCCTGTCCCACATCCCGTCGAACCAGATCCCGCCGATCGGACCGTAATTGGTAAGCAGTTCTTTCAACTGCCCGTCCATATAATCAATG
>DATEMG010000199.1:0-7866 GCA_035275805.1 Blastocatellia bacterium | reverse complement strand
GGAGTGGGGAATGGGGAAAAGATCCTACCCCCATCCCCACTCCCCACTCCCTACTCCCCACTCCCTACTCCTATGGGCATCGTTCTAGTCGGAACCAGTCATAAAACGGCCCCGGTCGAAGTGCGCGAGCGTCTGGCGTTCGCCGAGTCGCGACTCGCGGGCGCGCTGCGCGAACTGGTCGACCGTGAAATGATCAGCGAGGGGCTGATCGTTTCCACCTGCAATCGCGTCGAGTTGATCGCCGCGACCCCGAACGGCGCCGGGCAAACGGAGAACGCCGTTTCGCGCCTCTACGATTTCCTGAGCAGCTTCCATCAACACGACCTTTCGCCGCTGCGTAAACATCTTTACGACCTGGCGGGCCGGGCCGCGATCAAACATGTTTTCCGCGTCACGTCGTCACTCGATTCGATGGTCGTGGGCGAGCCTCAGATCACCGGGCAGGTCAAAGAGGCTTTCCAACGCGCGCAGGACGCCGCTGTCGTGGGTCACGAGTTGACGAGGTTGATGAACCGCGCCTTCGCCGTCGCCAAGCGCGTCCGCAACGAAACTGGCGTCGGGTCGAGCGCGGTCTCGATCAGCTTCGTCGCCGTCGAATTGGCGCGCAAAGTCTTCGAAGACCTGAAAGGGAGCGCGGTGATGCTGCTGGGCGCGGGCGAGATGGCGGAACTCGCCGCCAAACACCTTTTAAATTACGGCGCGAGTCGCCTGTTGATCGTCAACCGCACTTTTGAGAACGCGGTCGCGCTGGCGGGCGAATTGAACGGCGAGCCCGTGCCCTTCGAGGAATTTGAGAAGCGTTTGCCGGAGGCCGAAATTCTGATCTGTTCAACGGGCGCGCCGGACTACCTGATACGCCCCGACCACGTCCGCCGCGCGCTCGAACGGCGCCGCAACCGCCCCGTGCTGCTCGTCGACATCTCGGTTCCGCGCAACATCGATCCGGCGATAGGACGGCTCGACAACGCCTTCCTCTTCGACGTCGACGACCTGGAGGCGGTCGCCGAGGCCAACCGCGCCGAACGCAAGCGCGAGGCGTCTCGCGCCGAGGAGATCATCGAAGCCGAGGCCGAACAGTTCTTCCGCGCCCTGGCCGAAGGCGACCTCAACGCCGTCATCGGAGAGTTCCGCCAACAAGTTTACGAAATGGCCTTTTCCGAGTTCGAGCGCAGCCGCAAACGCCTCGGAGATTTGAGTGAGGGTCAGGAACAGGCGTTGCGCGTCCTGATCAACGCCATCGTCAACAAATTTACCCACCCGGTGATTAAACAACTGCGCGAATCCGAAGACGGTCACTCGCCTTACCTCTCGGCCTGGCGCGATCTTTATCACCGCGACCGGAGCGACTAGCGCGCGACCTTAAGGCTTGGGACCTTCGGATTGCGCCAACCCCTTCAACCGCCTGTGCCCCCCCCGACCGCAAGCCGATAAATTACCGAACTGTGAGGAGAGAAAAGTAACGAGTGAAAATACTGGACATTGGTTGCGGCAACAATAAGATGAAAGGGGCCATTGGCATTGACCGCGCGCCTCTGCCTAACGTGGACATAGTTCATGACCTGAATTCATTCCCTTACCCGTTTGAGCGCGACGCTTTCGATGAGATTTACGCCACCCACATCATCGAGCACCTGGACTCGATTACCCGGACTATGGAAGAACTGCACAGGATATCGAAGCCGGACGCGAAAGTGACCATCATCACCCCGCACTACTCGGACTTTCAGTCGTGGAATGATCCTACACACAAATGGCATCTGACCACATACTCCTTCAGGTATTTCGAGCCCGAGTATGAATCCAACTATTACTCAACCGCCAGGTTCGAGGTCGAGTCCATACAGATTGATATGGCGCGCCTCTGGCGGGGGCTTGGGGTCGAAGCCCTGATCAATTATTCCCTGCGCCACGATTCGCTTAGATCGTTGAGGAAATTCTGGGAAGGATATTTAAGTTTTATTTTCAGGGCAGGCGCTATGACATTTGTTCTGAAAGCTCTGAAATAGAAACGGCGCCTGTTTCGTCAGTGCGCGGGTCAATAGAACGCGGATGACGCGGATAGAGCGGATTGACGCTGAAATTTTTGGTTTTATCCGCGATGATCAGCGCTCGTCCGCGTCATCCGCGTTCTATTGACGCCTTCTTTGCCTCTAACCAATTGCTGCCGTATACGCAATTGAAAACCGATATAGACGTCGCGGCTCTTCCCGCCGGCCATCAAAGATTATCATTGGGGAAGAGAGGCAAAGATGATGATATCGGATTCATACAATCACAATACTTTCCGCAACCACCTGCTGGCGGCGATCCCGCCCCGAGAGGTCGAACGGCTGAAGCCACATTTGGAGCTGTTTGATTTAACTAAAGGAAAAGTCATTTACAACTCAGGCGACACGATCAATTACGTCTATTTTCCTGAGCGGGGAATGGTTTCAATCTTTTCGACCACGAGCGGGGGCAA
Source organism: Blastocatellia bacterium (assembly GCA_035275805.1). Lineage (GTDB taxonomy): Bacteria > Acidobacteriota > Blastocatellia > RBC074 > RBC074 > JAJVID01. The sequence goes on along the minus strand of DATEMG010000199.1, from coordinate 5,405 downwards.
TACGATTGAAGTCGGCGCCGTCGGTTTTGAGGGAATGATCGGCGGCGCGCTCGCCTTAAAGGGCAGACAGATTCCATTCCGCGTGGTAGTGCAAATCCCGGGACAGGCCTGGCGCATCCGCGCCGAAATCTTGCGTGAAGAGCTCGAGCATTGCGGCGCGACGCATGACTTGATGCTTCTGTACACAAACGCGGTGCTGACGCAGGTGACTCAATCGGCCGTCTGTAATCACTTCCACACCTCTCTGCAACGCCTCTGCCGCTGGTTGCTGGTCAGCCTCGATCACAGTGAAGAGGACACTCTGCCGCTTACTCAGGAATACATCTCGATGATACTCGGCATACAACGCTCGCGCGTGGCTACGCTCACAAGCGGCTTGCAGCGGGAGGGGCTGATCAGTTACCGGTGGGGTCGCATGAAAATTCTCGACCGCGCAGGGCTGGAGGCCGCTTCCTGCGAATGTTACCGTGTCGACAAAGCTACTACGATTGCGTCCCTGCAGAATTATATTTCTCAATTTGTCCATGCCTAGACAGATTTCGAACACAACGGATGTCAACATTTATGTTACGTTGGTCTTGGCTTCATTTTTATGATGACTGAAGTCTATGAATGAAGACTGAGGATGCGCGTTGAAGTATTGCGCGCGCCCATGGTTATTTGTCCGCAGAATCGTTGCGGGAGTACTTCAATGAAATATTGGAAGTATGGAATTGAAGGCAGGCTAGTCATCTGGTTTGCGCTGGCGTCTTTGATCGTTGTCCTGATGTTTGCGCTCTCTTATCTCAGCACGCGACGTTTGCAGGAGAGCGAATTCTTCTGGGTGGAGCACGGTTATCAAATCATAGCCGAGCTTGAAGCGTCATACGCCACGCTTAAAGACGCTGAGAGTGGACAGCGCACATATCTTTTTACCAGCGACGAGAGAGCCCTGGGCTCGCTTAAAACCGCTGCGGACAAATTCAAGGCGCAGCTCGATCAGCTCGACACTTTAACGGCGGATAATCCGAGTCAGCATGCGCGCCTTGAACGGTTGGAGACGTTGGGAATCGAGCGGATCAATATCCTTTGGAATCGCGTCCGGTTGAAGCAGGAGCGCGGCGCAGAGGCGGCGAGGCAAGAAGTTATAGCGGAGTCGGGCAGGCAGGAGATGGCTGAAATTTACTCCTTGATAGATGAAATCAGACGAGAGGAAGAGTATCTACTCGCGCAGCGCAGGTCCAATTCGGAAGCGAGCGCGCGCAACGCGATGTGGAGCCTTGCCGCGCTGGGCGCCGCAGTGGTAGCGAATTTGGCGATAGCTTACACGTTCGTCAGCCGCGAGATGGCCGGGCGCAGGCGGACGGAAGAAGAATTACGAAAGCTGAACGAAGAACTGGAAGATCGCGTCGCGCGCCGAACGGCTGAAATCGAGGCCTCCAACAAGGAGTTGGAGGCCTTCTCATACTCGGTCTCGCACGACCTGCGCGCGCCGCTGCGCCACATCGCCAGTTTCGCCAATCTGCTGCGGGAGCATGTGACCGTTTCTCTCGACGAGACCGGAGAAAAATACCTGGGGCGCATCGTCGAGGCGGCCAACGGCATGGGTCGTCTGATTGACGGCCTGTTGATCTTCTCGCGGCTGGGGCGAATGGAGATGAGCCACGAGCCGGTCAACCTCACACAACTGACGGAAGAGGCGATGCAGGAACTGCAACCCGAAATCGAAGGGCGCGAGATCGAATGGCGCATTGGCGAACTGCCCGTGGTTCAGGGCAACCGCGAGATGCTGCGCACGGTGGTGGTCAACCTGCTCTCGAACGCGATCAAGTTTACGCGCCCCCGGCGCCCGGCCCAAATCGAGGTCGGCTGTCGGGACGCGCGAGGCGGCGAGGCGGTCTGTTTCGTTCGCGACAACGGCGTCGGATTCGACATGCGGTACGCGGGCAAACTCTTCGGCGTCTTCCAGCGCCTGCACCGCGCCAGGGACTTCGAGGGCACGGGAATCGGCCTGGCAAACGTGCAGCGCATCATCCTGCGTCACTGGGGCCAAGTATGGGCCGAGAGCGAGGTCGGGCGCGGCGCTACATTCTATTTCTCTCTTCCCTTGCGCAAGGAGCCTCTCAGGGCGTCTTAACGAAACCCTGAATCAATCGAGATCGGAGGCAAGATCGGAGGCAAGATCGGAGGCAAGATCGGAGGGAAGGTTGGATGACGTTCGAAAATCAAATGCATTAGCCTTCAGTTTAGGGAGGCGCCAAGGACAAGCCATGATTGAACCGAAAAAGATTTTAGTTGCGGAAGATGACGAGAACGACGCCGAACTGATCCTCAAAGCGTTGGAGAAATACAACATCGCCAACGGGGTGATCATTGTCGAGGACGGCGCGGAGGCGCTCGATTACCTGCACAGGCACGGCGATTACGAGACGCGCGCGGACGGCAACCCCGTCCTGGTGTTGCTCGACATCAAGATGCCCAGAGTGGACGGCCTGGAAGTTCTTCGAGAAATCAGGGCCGACGAGAGGCTGAAGATGATCCCAGCGGTGATGCTTACCTCTTCGCGGGAGGAGGGCGACCTGCTCGTCAGCTATCAACTCGGCGTCAACGCCTACGTCGTCAAGCCGGTGGACTTCAACGAATTCCTCGAGACGGTCCGGGAGCTTGGCGTTTTTTGGCTGATGGTCAACGAGCCGCCCCCGGGCAGCGTGCCGTGTAATGTTAAAGATCGGGGCGTAGGTTTCGGATGAACTGGTAGAAGCGATTAAATAAGGCGGTATGCAATGAATTCATCCATGCGCATTTTGTATCTTGAAGACAATCCTGCCGATGTCGAACTCTCGCGAGCCGTTCTCGAAAAGGACGGACTGAAGTACGAAATGACGGTCGTGGACACGCGCGAGGATTACGTCGCCGCGCTCGAAGCGGGCGGCTATGACCTGATCCTCGCCGATTACCATTTGCCGTCATTCGACGGGATGGAGGCCCTGGAAATCGCGCGGGAGAAGTATTCGTGGCTACCCTTCATTTTCGTTTCAGGCATGATTGGCGAAGAGATTGCGACCGAATCGCTCAAGCGCGGCGCGACCGATTACGTGCTCAAAGAGCGGCTGGCGCGCCTGCCGGGTTCAATGCGGCGGGCGTTGGTCGAGGCCGGAGAGCGGCGCAGGCTCAAGAAAGCGGAGGCCGAGCGTGAAAAGTTGCTCGAAGAGCTGTCGGTTCAACATCACCAACTCACGGAAGTGCTGCGGCGGATGCCCGCCGGGGTAATCATCGCCGAAGCGCCTTCGTGCAAACTCATTATGGGAAATGGGCAGATGGCGCAAATCTGGCGTCAGGAAATTCCGCCTACGGTCAACCTCGAGGAGTTTAAAGCCGGGAGGGGATTTCATCCTGACGGACGGACCTACCAACTGCAGGAATGGCCGCTGTCGCGCTCCATCACGGCAGGCGAGATGGTGACGAACGAAGAGGTCGAAATACTGCGCGGCGACGGCACGCGCGGCGCAGTGAGTATCAACTCGGCCCCGATACGTGACGGCGAGGGGCGTATCGTCGCAGGCGTGGTGACTTTCTTCGACATCACGGAACGCAAGCAGGTGGAAAGAAAGTTGCGCGAACAGGCGGAGATGCTCGATCTAGCGCACGACGCCATCTTCGCCTGGGAGTTGGACGGGGCAATCAGTTACTGGAATCGCGCGGCGGAAGAGATTTACGGTTATGCGCAAGAGGAGGCCGTCGGGCGCGTCTCGCACGAGTTGCTTGAGACTGAGGCCGTCGAGGACATGCACGCCCTCCTGGATTCGCTCAGGCTCAGCGGACGGTGGCAGGGCGAGTTGTGTCACCGCACAAAGGACGGGCGCGAGATCGTGGTCGAGAGTCGCATGACGCTCGTCAAACGCAACGGACACAGGTTGGTGTTAGAGACGAACCGGGACATCACCGAACGCAAGCGGGCCGAGCAGGAACGCGAACGGCTCCTCGAAAGTGAAAATGCGGCGCGCCGCGAGGCGGAGCATGCGAACCAGGCGAAGGACGAGTTTCTGGCCCTGCTCTCTCATGAGCTTCGCACGCCGCTCACGCCCATGCTGGGATGGATCCGCATCCTGCGCAGGCGGCAGGTCAGGCCGGAAGATCATGACTCGGCCCTTGAAAAGATCGAGCGCTCAGTCGAGTCAGAGATCAAACTCGTCAGCGACCTGCTCGACGTTTCGCGGATAATCACCGGCAAGATGACGCTCAACCTCCAGACGCTCGATTTCAGCGGGATCGTCAGCGCGGCGGTCGAGGTGGCGCGTTCGTTGGCTGAGGCGAAAGAGATAGAACTGGTTGTCGAAACCGGCGAGCGCGAAGCTCTTGTTTCAGGCGACCCCGACCGGTTGCAGCAGGTGGTCTTGAACCTGGTCTCGAACGCGATCAAATTCACCCCGCCGGGCGGGCGCGTGGAGGCGCGGCTGAGGCGCGACGGCGCACAGTTGGAACTAATCGTCAAAGACACCGGCCAGGGAATCAGCCCGGAGTTTCTGCCACACGTTTTCGAGCGCTTTCGCCAGGCCGATTCTTCGGTCGCGCGCGCGCATGGCGGGCTTGGCCTTGGACTCTCGATTACCAAGCGCCTGGTGGAGTTGCACCAGGGGAGCATCCGCGCGGTGAGCCAAGGCGAAGGCCGAGGCTCGACGTTTACCGTCAAACTTCCATTGGCGGTCAACCCTGGGGCGCCGTCCGCCTCTTCGCGCCAGATCTATTCCGGCGACTATCGCGCGCGCGAGTTCGGCGCCGTCAGCCTCGAAGGGGCCAGAATTCTTATGGTGGATGACGACGCCAACACACGGGATATGATGAAGGTGATGCTCGAACAGGTTGGCGCGGACGTTGTGACGGCCGCGTCGGCCAGTGAAGCTCTCTCGAAATTGCAGCCTGGCAGGTACGACGCGATGCTGGCCGACATCGGGATGGCTGAAGTGAACGGCTATGAACTCATCGCCAGGGTGAGGGCGCTCGGGCCGGAAAAGGGCGGCGACCTGCCGGCCATAGCGATCACTGCCTTCGCTGGAAAGGAAGACCGCCTTCGCGCCATCACCTCAGGTTTCCAATATCACATGTCGAAGCCGGTCGAGCCGGGAGAGTTGGTGGGCGCAATCGCGGCTCTTATCTGGAGCGGGGAATGAGTTCCTACGGCTGCCCGGCGCGGATGTTTGTAGTCTCGCCTTTAGGCGGAAAGGCCCGAAGTGCCAGACGATTCCGGCTAAAGCCGGGGCAACGAACCGTACCTGTAGGGCCGAGCGTGATGTCGCCCTCGCAAGAGGTTCATTAGTCTGTAAACTAAGTTTTCTTTTGTTTAGCATTTTTTTCTGGCGATATCCAGTTTAACTACAAACGTTGGGAGACAGCGTTTAGAGTCCCGGCTTTAGCCGGCAGGGCTTGGA
>DATEMG010000198.1:0-2488 GCA_035275805.1 Blastocatellia bacterium | reverse complement strand
CATAGCGGGTACGCGTATATTTTTACCGGGCTGCACGGCGCGCATCTGATCGGCGGCTTGATCGCGCTCGGCTACGTGATGTTGCGAGAACGCAGCAAGTGGACGGCCGTGCGACGCCGCGTCTCCGTAGACGCCACGGTGTTATACTGGCATTTTCTGGACGTCCTTTGGATTTACCTGCTGGCGCTGATCTTCTACTGGCGGTGAGATGAGGCTTATACGTTCCGCAAATTTTTTATTACTGAGCGCGGCGGCGATTTTGGCCGCCGCGACTCAAACGCTCGCCTGCCCGACGTGCAAAGCGAGCGTAGCCAACGCCGAAAACTCGGATGAAATCTCGGCGACGATCAACACGGCGATTCTGATTCTGCTCGCGCCGACGTTGGCGCTCATCGGCGCTCTGGTCAAACTGGCTTTCAAATATCGTCATTATCAATCTTATGTCGATTTCACAACTTCCGGCTCTGAACGCGATACTCAACAGCGTCAGCGCGATCCTGCTCATCACGGGTTACTTCTTCATTCGTCAGAAGAACATCAAGGCCCACAGGGCTTCGATGATTAGCGCGTTCGTTACATCGACGCTGTTTCTGACTTCATACCTGATCTACCACTTCAGCAAGGAGCTAGGCCCTACGAGGTTCCTTGGGGAAGGTATCATTCGTCCCGTCTACTTTTTAATCCTGATCACGCACACGGCTCTTGCCATCGTGATCGTGCCGATGGTCTTCGTGACGTTTTCCCGCGCGTTGAAGAAGAGATTCGACCTTCACAGAAAGATCGCGCGCTGGACTCTGCCGATCTGGCTCTATGTTTCGGTGACCGGCGTGATCGTCTACCTGATGCTCTATCAGCTTTACTAAGAGAGACAGGGCGACGGGGCGACGGGGCGATATAGAGACAATAACTCTCTCTGTCTCCTCATTTCTCCGACTCTCACTCGCCCCGTCGCCCCGTCGCCTTGTCGCCCTGTCTCTATTTCGTCACGGTGATCGGGGTGTCGCGCCGAGCCTGATTGCCGAAGAAATCTTCGGCGAAGACTCGCAGCGCGTAATCGCCCCGCGTGATTTGCGAGGCGTCGAGGAATTCTTCGCGTGCCATGCCGCCCTGCGCGACGTTGGTCACGATGTAAGCGAAGACGGTCCGCCCTACATAACCCGACTGGCTGCCTTCAGCGTAAACGAGTTTTATCAGGGCCTGATCGGCCGGCAAACGGTCGAAGACCAGGTTGTAGCGCGGCTGCTCAAAGCCTGGCGCGGGCGAGCCGTCGGCGCGCAGCAATTGGTAGCCCAGGCGGTAAACGCCCAGACGCCGGCGCTGTGGGGCGCCGTCCAACTGATCGTAAGCCCGGACGATGACGCGCGATCGTCCGCTGATCGAAGGCGGCTTCGCCCCCCGCGCCGCCTTCGCCGAATCGAAGAGCGATTCGGCGAGTTCATTGGTGATCGCCACGCTTTCGATGGTCGGCGCGACGGTGTCGATCAATCCGGGGAACCGCAGCGCCGCGAGCGGGTTGTTCTCCTCGCCGTAAGGCCCCGCTATTAAATGTACGTGATGTTGGCCGTTGAGCGCGCCGATCGCGTCGCCCGCGTTGATCCGCGTCCCGCGCCGCACTCGGACGCCGATGACCCTCCCCTGTTCGTCGCGGCGAAAAGTAAACGCGCCGTTCGGGAAAGCGCCGGCGGGCTGGTCGTTCCGATCGCGGCCCACTCGCAGATGGATGTAGCCGATGAGCGGCAACCGCAATCGTTCGCGCCCGCTGCCTGCGTCCTCTACCGCGATCGGCAGGGTGACGCGTTCGGAGAAGATCGCGCGCGCCGTCTCTCCATAAGCCCCGGGAATGTCCAGCCCGCTGTGAAACCACACGTCGTGATCGGGGAGCATCTCGCCTCGGATTTCGCCGTAGGTGCCCGCAATGTCGCGCCTCGCCTCCGGTGGGTCGTAAGGCCAGCGCGGCGGGACGGCGTCGCGGATGTCGGAGGCCTTAATCTTCCCCGCGCCGGGGTCGGACTGAAATCCGAAGCTTGCGCCCTCAGGAACTACGGCGCGGATCAACCCGTTGTTGGCGTCGGCGAAGACGAGCGCATCGTTCGACGCAAAAGCCAATGATGACGGGCGATTGAGTTTCGCCTTAGAGATCGCGCCGTCCGCAAGTCCGCCCAGGTACCCGCCCCCGGCTACCGTCGTCACAGCCCGGCCGTTCAAGTCAATCATTCTCACGCTCGGCCCGGCTGCGCAGGTGACGAAGATTATTCCGTCGCGCCGCGTCGCAATCCCCGTAGGCTCGCAAAACGACGCATCGGCAAGATTGCCGTCGCGGTCTTCGGGATCGCCGGTACCGGCGATCGTCGTCACCTCGCCGTCGAGCGTCACGCGGCGGATACGGTGGTTGCCGGTGTCGGCCACTAGCAAGGCCCCGTCGGGACCGACCGCAATTCCGCAAGGAGTGTCGAACCGCGCCTCGGCGCCGCGCCCGTCACGGAACCCC
>DATEMG010000197.1:0-5504 GCA_035275805.1 Blastocatellia bacterium | reverse complement strand
CTTCGTCGAAGGCGGCGATTATGGGCTTGACTCGCACGCTCGCGCTCGAATGGGCCGCTAAGGGCGTGACGGTGAACGCGATCTGTCCCGGCCCCTTCGCAACCGAGATGAATAAACAGCTGCTCAACGATCCCGCCAAATACCGCGACTTCGTTTCGAGGATTCCGATGGGACGTTGGGGCGAGTTACACGAGGTTGCGGGCGCGGCGGTCTTTCTTGCATCCGACGCCTCGACGTACGTGACTGGCAGCGCGTTGTTCGTTGACGGCGGTTGGACCGCGCAATGACGGCGAGTCGGAAATTCTCCACAAAGGTCACAAAGGGGAACACAAAGGTTATACAAAGGACTAAAGGCATAAAAGAGTTTCTTTCTCCCTTTCTTATGTCTTCAGTCCTTTGTATAACCTTTGTGTTCCCCTTTGTGACCTTTGTGGTCAATTCCTATCGGCGATAACGCAGATAACGCGGCGTCCACATCTTCTCGTCCACGCGTCTTTCAAGCTCTTCTCGCGTCGTCGATTCGGCCAGGCCCAACGCCTGGGCTTCGACCCCGACGGCGATTGCGACGAGCCGCGAGACTTCGCGGATGGCGTTCAAATCGGGGAAAAGCGAGGCCATGCGTTCACCCAACGCGGGCGACATTTCGCTCAATGCGCGCGCCGCCGCGACGAACATCTCCTGTCTGACTCGCCGCGCGCCCGACGCGATCACGCCAAGTCCGACTCCGGGGAAGATGTAGGCGTTGTTGCACTGGCCGATCTTGCGCGGGCGGCCTCCGCCAGTCACCGATTGTGGCACGTCCGCGAACGGACTGCCGGTGGCGATGATCGCGCGGCCCGAAGTCCAGGCCAGCAGGTCGGCAGGCTTCGCCTCGGAGCGCGATGTCGGGTTGGAGAGGGGAAAGATGATCGGGCGCGCGACGTGGCGGGCCATCTCCTCGACGACGTCTTGCGTGAACGCGCCGGGCTGCGCCGCGGTGCCGATGAGCGTCGTGGGTTGCAGATGTTTGACCACGTCGGCCAGCGCGATGAGACCGCGGTCGGCGACCTGCCAATCGGCGATACGCTCGACGGGTTGAGCGTAAGGCCGGCTGATCTCCTCGACGTCGCCGCGGCCCGTGTGAACCAATCCCCCGATGTCGATCAGCCAGAGCCGCTGTTTAGCCTCCGGCTCCGAACAACCTTCGCCAATCATCGCCGCGACTATCTGGTCGGCTATGCCCGTCGCGGCCGACCCCGCCCCGAACATCACTATTCGCTGATCGCTCAAACGCTCGCTGTTGACTGTTACCGCCGCCAACAACCCGGCCAGCGTGACCGAGCCAGTGCCCTGAATGTCGTCGTTGAAGCTGCACAGGCGGTCCTCATAGCGTTCGAGCAATCGCCGCGCGTTGTGGCGCGCGAAGTCTTCCCATTGGAGCATCGCGCCGGAGAAGGTTTCGATCACGGCTTCGATGAATTCTTCGATGAAATCGTCATATTCCCGCCCGCACACCCGCTCGCTCCGCCAGCCGATGTACAATGGGTCTTTCAACAACTCCTGATTGCCGGTGCCGACGTCCAGAAAGATCGGCAGCGTCGTCGCCGGGTGAATGCCCGCGCAGAGCGTGTAAAGCGACAGCTTGCCAACGGGAATGCCCATACCACCCACGCCAAGATCGCCCAACCCCAGCACGCGCTCGCCGTCCGTCACGACGATTATCGCGACGTCGGGGTGCGGCGCGTTCGAAAGCAGCGCTTTGACCTCGCCGCGATGGTGATAGGAAATGTAGAGGCCACGCGGGCGGCGGTAGATATGGCTGTAGAGTTGGCTCGCCGCGCCGACCACCGGAGTATAGATGATCGGCATCATCTCCGTGATGTGGCGTCCAAGCAGTTTGTAAAAGAGCGTTTCGTTGCGGTCCTGCAAGGCCATCAGGAAGATGTACCGCTCGATGTCCGACTCCTTTCGGCGGTAGTTTTCGTAATTGCGCTCCAACTGCTCCTCTACCGTCGAGACGTGCGGCGGCAACAACCCAAGCAGGTCGAATTCGCGTCGCTCCTCGTCGGTGAAGGCCATGCCCTTGTTGAGCAGCGGATAATCGAGCAGCAATTGGCCGGTGAGCGAGACTTCGAGAGTCTCTTCGCCGGTCTGTTCGTCTATGACTTTGTGGCAGTAATTCAAGGTTCCTCCGTGATTCCCTGGGTACGCGTCGCTTCCAGCGCGCAGTCTCGGCGCAAGACATATTGATCGGAAGCAGACGCTCCCGATTACCGCGCTGGCTTTGAGTGATTATAGCTTGCAATCGCGGGTATCCGGCTCCAAGCGCGCTCGGGGGACTCCGATGGGTTTGCAACCCACGCCCGCACGCTGGAAGCGATGCGTACCCAGGGGGGCTTTTCATTGTTTCCAGCCGTCGCTATGAACGACTCCTGTGGAAGATTGCTGTCCGTGGCTAATTGTTTCAAAATACGCGCCGCTTTGGAAATCGGCGCGGCAAATGGAGCAACAATGAACAGCGTCAAGGTTGCGCTCAGCGCGGAAGAAAAAGATCGGCTCGATCGCGACGGCTTTCTGGTTTTGGAGAATTTCGTCGCCCCCGGCAAACTCGCTTCTCTTCGGCGTCGCATCACGGAATTGCTTGCCGAGTTGGGCGACCGCGCGGGTTACGAATTCAAACAGGAACCGCAGACTGACCGGCTGGCCAACCTGGTTGATTATGGCGAAATCTTCCGCTGGGCGATCGCCGAGCCGAAGCTGATGGCCTGCGTTGAACACACGCTCGGCCATGATTTCAAGCTGAGCAGTTTGAATGCCCGCTCCGCTCGCCCGCGTTCCGACTGGACGCAACCGCTGCATTGTGACGCGGGCGCGCTGCCCGACGAAAAGGGCAATTCGGTTTGCAACGTCGTCTGGATGCTCGATGATTTTACGACTGAAAATGGCGCGCCGCGTTACGTGCCCGGCACACACAGGTCTGGTAGATTGCCACAGGATGTTTTGCCGGGCCCCGCGGCGGCTCATCCCGACGAGGCTTTGATCACGGGCAGAGCCGGGGATGTGGTTGTGATGAACGCGCATCTATGGCACGGGGGAACGGCCAATCGCGCCGACAGTCCGCGCCTGGCGATGCACAGCTTCTATTGCCGCCGCGATCTGCCGCAGCAGCAATATCAAAAGAAATTATTACGGCCGGAAACGCAGCAATCGCTCAGCCCTGAGTTGCGCCGATTGCTCGCGCTCGATGACCCGTTGAACGACGAGCTGAGCGCGGTCTTCAGCGGGCGGAGCGGATTTTTGAAGTGAAGAGAGAATATGGCATCACTAGCGTCTGACACCGCGCCGGTTCGCGCGGGCGAAGAACTCGATTGGAAATCGCTGGAGGCTTATTTGCGCGAGCGTTTGCCCTCGACACTCGAGGGCGACCTGGACCCCGACGCGCGGATCGAGGTCACGCAATTCCCCGGCGGGCACTCAAACCTGACCTACTGCGTCCGGCTGGGCGACCGCGAATTCGTGATGCGCCGGCCGCCGTTCGGCCCTGTCGCGCCGACGGCTCACGACATGCCTCGCGAGTACCGGTTGCTCGCCGCCATCAATCCACATTTTCATCTCGCGCCGAGGCCCTACCTGTTGTGCGAGGACGCGAGTGTGATCGGCGCGCCGTTTTACCTGATGGAGCGTCGCCGGGGCGTCGTCGTGCGCCAGACCATCCCGCCGGAGATCGGCGAAGATTTGGAACTCCGCCGCAGAATCAGCGAGAGCCTGGTTGACACGCTCGCCGATCTGCACGCCGTGGACATTCAATCGACCGGCCTGGTCAACATCGGCAAGCCCGCCGGCTTCGTCCGGCGTCAGGTCGAGGGTTGGGCCGGGCGTTGGGAGCGCTCGAAGACGACCGAGTTGAAAGAGATGAACGAGACCGCCGCGTGGCTGATCGAGCGTTTGCCCTCGGACTCCGGCGCGCCGACGCTGGTCCACAACGATTATAAATTGGACAACGTGATGCTCGACCCGCAGGACCCGGCCAAAGTTGTGGCGATTCTGGATTGGGAGATGTGTACGGTGGGCGACCCGCTGATCGATCTGGGACTGCTGCTCTGTTACTGGCCGCAGGCGGACGACCCCGAGGTCTTCGCGGGCAGCCTGCGCAGTGTGACGATGGCGCCCGGTTGGATGAAGCGCGCCGAGATCGTCGAACGTTACGCGGCGCGGTCGGGGCGCGACCTGTCCGACATCGGTTACTATTATGCGTTCGCGACCTTCAAGCTGGCGGTGGTGATCCAACAGATTTACTATCGTTACCATGTGGGACAGACTCAGGACGCTCGCTTCGCCGAATTCGACAAGCGGGTCGAGGCGTTGGCCAAATGGGCGTTCGCGATGACTCAAAAGAAATTCTGACGCCACGGCCGGATTCTTCGGTTCCGTCTAGACTGCTCAAAGCGGTCGTCGCAAAATCCTTTGTCGAAATCATTCTCGTTTGCGCCGTCGCGACGCTCGCGGCGTTTTCGACTTTCAGCCCGCGGCTGCGCGGCTCGATTGACGTCGCCGATCAGACGCGCGTGGCCGGTTGGGTCGTCGCCCCGGAAGCGCCCGAAGTCGCGCTCGAAGTCCAATTGTTCATCGACGAAAAATTGGTCGCGTCGAAACTAGCCGGCGAGGAGCGAATAGACCTGGTCAGTTCCGGCGTATCGTCGAACCCTAATCACGGATTCAGTTTCGATTTAACCCGGATCAATATTGCGCCGGGCCGCCACACAGCGCAGGTTTACGCGCTCCGCCACGTCGCAGGCGCGACCAAGATCCTGCTGCCAGTGTCGAGACCGCCTTGCGTCTTCGAAGTCGGAAATTGAGCGCCCTCAAATTGACAATGCCGGCGCAATAGGCGCCACGGCCCCGCGCCGTTAGTGTTTACACAAGTCTTTGCGCCGAAGGCGCGGTGGACATTAGACGGCGCCCCTTCCGGATAAATTGAGCGCCTTCAAACCTCGCTACTCTCTCTCTCGTCACGGGCCCTACTTGATGTCGCTTACTCCCGGTAGTAGCATACGGAATGGCTTTACCAAAGAACGTTTGCGCGTCTGTTTAAGCGCCATTTCAAAGAATTCAATGTAGAAAGATGTTCCAATTCGAGGTTTGATATGACACCGCTCGCGCCAGGCGCCACATTCTCACACTATCGCATCATTGAACAGCTTGGTCAGGGCGGGCAAGCCATCGCCTACAGGGCCGTCGACACGCGCCTCGATCGTTCAGTCGTCATTAAAATCCTGTTGCCGGAGTTGGCTTCGAGCGAGAACGCGCGCCGCCGTTTTGAGCGCGAGGCCAAACTGGCCTCCGCGCTCGACCACCCGAACATCTGCGCGATATACGACATCGGCGAGAGCGACGGTTTGTTCTACATCGTCATGCCTTACGCCGAAGGGCGCACGCTCAAGCACGCCATTTCCGGGAGACCGATGGAGATCCTCAGCGCGCTCTCGATCGGCGTTCAGGTTGCCGACGCGATCACGACGGCTCAC
>DATEMG010000196.1:0-21134 GCA_035275805.1 Blastocatellia bacterium | reverse complement strand
AAAGCGGCGACAAGTCGCCGCACTCCATACGCTTCGCGATCCCAAATGCCTGAATCACCAACTTTAATTTGCACAGTCTTCTAATTAGTTGGAGCGGGCGTCGTGAAGCTTTGCTCTCGCATGGCGATCTTTCGCTCAACCCAATCGCGCGCCCATTGGTCGGCGGCGAGCACGGTCTCAAGGCTCGAGGCTGGCTGCGGCGTATGGGCCTCGCAGGCGGCGCGGATCAAACGGGGGATGTCGCCGAATTTGATCTTTTCGTCCAGGAATGCGGCGACCGCGACCTCGTTCGCGGCGTTCAAGACCGCAGGCTGGGCGCCTCCGTGACGAAGCGCGTCGTAAGCGAGCGCGACGCAAGGAAACTTCTCGGTGTCGGGCGCGAAGAATTCGAGCTTGCCGAGCATGGTCAGGTCTAGGGGGGGAAGTTCCGCCGGAAGGCGTTCAGGATAAGTCAACGCGTATTGGATCGCGTGGCGCATGTCGGTGACGCCCAGTTGCGCGATGATCGAGCCGTCGACCAATTCGATCATCGAGTGCGCGACCGATTGCGGGTGCACCAGGATGTCGATCTCGTCCGCCGAGGCGTTGAAGAGCCAGCGGGCCTCAATTACTTCGAGTCCTTTGTTCATCATCGTGGCCGAATCGACGGTGATCTTCGCGCCCATCCGCCACGTCGGATGCCGCAGCGCCTGTGCCGGCGTGGCGTTCTCTATCTCTTCTTTCGACGAATTCCGGAAAGGCCCGCCGGACGCGGTCAGAATCAGCCGCCTCACTTCGCCGCGTCGTTCGCCGCGCATGCACTGGTGCAGGGCGTTGTGTTCGCTGTCGACCGGCAACAACTCGGCGCCGGATTTCTCTGCCGCCCGCGTCATCAATTCGCCGGCGACGACCAGCGTTTCCTTGTTCGCCAGCGCGACGCGCCGCCCGAGTTCCAGCGCTCGATAAACCGGCAGCAATCCCCGCGCGCCGACGACCGCGCCGATCACTATCTCTACGCCGTCACAGGTCGCGACTTCGCACAGCCCTTCGACGCCGACGCCGACCCTCGGCGGCTTCACGCCACGCCGCCTCAATTCGTATCGCAGCTTCTCCGCGCCCTCCTCGTCGCCGGCCGAGACTACGCGCGGGCGATATTGTTCGACCTGCTCGGCCAACAACTCGACGTTCGACCCCGCCCCCAGGGCCGCCACGCCGAAACCGCCTTTCAAGGCGTCGACGACGCGCAGTGTGTTGCAGCCGATCGAGCCGGTCGAACCGAGAATTGCAATTTGTTTCATAAACTCAAGCCTGCCGGAAGCCGGCGCCGCGCTACTGGCTGCGCCGGCCTCTTTTGAGCGCTTCTATTTCAGCTTCCAATTGCTTCACCTTTTGCTCCAGCGCCATGATTCGGTCTTCAGCGCTGGCGCCCGTCGAAGAGCCTGTAGGCGCTCCTGCGGCGGATGACTCTCCAAGCGCTTCGCGAACTACGGCGCCGCGCACCGAGACCTCGAATAACGTGATCACGGCTGGGGCTGAAACCTGTAAAGTAACCACATGCCGCCCATAAGTGATTTCAAGATCGCCTGAAAGCGTATGGTTGGCCCCGTCGAAGCGCATCACTCCCTTTCCGTCAAGGATGACTACGCCACTTGCGGGCGCGGAGGAGGTGACAAGGAACTTGATGAAATCAGGCATCTTGGCGTTTTTAGGCGCCTCGTTCTTTTCATGATCCACTTCGATCGTGAACGAGACTTTGTCCTTGACCTCGCGTTTGCCTGAAATCAGTTTGAGGTGGATGTCAGCCCAGGCCGCGTCCGCCATCGCCATCACCATAACAGTCGCGGCCGTCAGTGAATAGACTGACCACCGGGGACGTCCGGAACTTCTCTTTGTGATTGTTTGGTCTTTCAACATGCTCTACTCCATTTGAGGGATATTGGGGCTACTTCAGGAAAATCAGGTAAAAGTAGTAAAGCAGGGGAGCGTTGAAAAGCATGCTGTCCAGACGATCGAGCAGCCCGCCGTGCCCGGGAATCAGATTCCCGGCGTCCTTAGCCCGCGCGCCGCGCTTGAGCATCGATTCGCACAGGTCACCGGTGATTCCGAGAACGCCCATCACCAGGGCCAATGGAACCGCGTGAACGATCTTCAACTCGGGAAAGAACGTGAAATGCGCGATCAAGGCGGCGATTACATTACCCGCGAGTCCGCCAACCGCGCCTTCCACCGTTTTGCCTGGACTGACGCGCGGCGCGAGCCTCCTTCGTCCCATCGCGCGTCCAGTGTAATAGGCTCCCGTGTCTCCGGCAAAGACGACTATAAAAAACAGCGTCAATAGCTTCGGCGCAAGCTGCGGTATCTCGGGTTTTTCGATCACGCGAATCGCGATGATGTAACCGCCGAGAACGGCGATATACAACACTCCGAAAACCCTCATGGCCGCCGCCGGCAGCATCTCGCTGAAGTCTTCGTCTTTAGCGCGAGTAAATAGCTGCGCGAGCATTTCAACGATCACGAGCGCCGCGATGATTGCGACAATCAACTCATGCCGTTCGAAATAAAAAGCTGTGAGCGCCGCCGCCGCCGCCGCCAACCCCTGGACCTCGCCGCCGTGCGAGGCCAACCGGTAATACTCATAAAGCCCAATCAGTACGCCCGCGGCGGCAATAGCCGAAAACCAGATCGGCCCCCCAAACCAGAGGGCGGCGAAGAGAATCGGCAGAAAGATGATTGCGCTAAGAACTCGAGCCATATAGGGAGTGGGGAGTGGGAACTGGGGAGTGGGGAGTGGGGAGTGGAGCGGGGAGTCGCTGGTTGCTCTTCCTCCCCATTCCCCACTCCCCATTCCCCACTCCCCATCATCACGAAGCGTTGACGACGGCGAGCCTTGCGGCCTCATTTAAGCCGCCGAACCGCCGCTCGCGTTTTTGGAAATCGATGATGGCGGCGAAAAGGTCCGGGCGGCGGAAATCGGGCCACAGCGTATCCGTCACATAGATCTCTGAGTAGGCGATCTGCCACAGCAGGAAATTGCTCACGCGCATTTCGCCGCTGGTGCGGATCAACAGGTCGGGGTCGGGCAGACCGGCGGTGTAAAGGTGGCGCGCGATCTCGTTTTCGGTGATTGACTCGGGTGGGCGGCCTTCGCGCTGGAACTTCTCCATCAGCTTGCGGAACGCGTCAACCATCTCGACGCGCCCGCCGTAATTGAGCGCCACGTTCAAAATCATCCCGGCGTTGTTGGCGGTCTTACGGATCGCGCTCCGCAATTCGCACTGCACTGATTCGTCCAACTCGTTAGTGCGGCCGATGGTCTGAAATCTGATGTTGTTGCGGTGGATGTTCTCCAGCTCTTTGCGCAGATACTCTTTCAGAAAAGTCATCAACGCTTCGATCTCGAACGGGGGCCGTTTCCAGTTCTCGACAGAGAACGCGTAGAGCGTAAGCGCCTCGAGGCCCAAACGCGCGCACGTGTCCACGGTGGCGCGCACCGCCTCGACGCCGGCGCGGTGGCCGGCGACGCGCGGCAGAAAGCGGCGATTGGCCCACCGCCCGTTGCCATCCATGATTATCGCGATGTGGCGCGGCAGACGCGTGAAATCGATCTGTTTGAGCAACACCTCGTCCCGCGAGCCGGGCTCAATTACTTCAAAGAAATCTTCCAACATTGTCGTTGTTATGGTGGCGCCTTCGATTCGGATTTGATGTTTATGAGCCCGAGAAAAGGGCAACAAACAGGCGTCGAATACTAATACTCGACTTTCATCAGCGTCAACCCTCGCGCCGGGGCGGGGGCTCCCGCGAGCGCGCGATTCCTGCTTTCGATTAATTCTGAGATCGATCCGGCCTTCAGTCGCCCGCGGTTCGATTCGACCAGCGCGCCCACCATCGTGCGAACCTGGAAGCGCAGGAAGCCGTCGCCTGTGAAAAAGAGTTTAAGCAGGGCGCCTTCGCGATTAACGGCGACCTCCTTAATTGTCCGCGTAAAGGTCTTCGCATCGCAATCGGCGACAGTGAAGGCCGTGAAATCGCGCGCGCCGACAAGAGCCAGTCCCTCTTCGGCCAATCTTTCTACGTCGAGCGCATAAGGATAATGCCATGCGTAGCGGATCAGGAACGGGCTCATCACTTCGGCCAGATAAATTTGATAGCGATATGTCTTGCCCTTCGCGTCGAATCGCGCATGAAATTCCTCGTCTACAGTCGCGGCGTCAGTTACGCGAATGTCAGGGGGCAGATTGCCGTTGATCGCGCGTCGTAAATCCCCGCATTCCCAATCACAGGACAGGCTAAATGATACCACCTGCCCTTCGGCGTGAACCCCGGCGTCGGTCCGCCCGGCCGCATGGGTAGTGACCGGCGCGCCTTCCAATTTTTCGAGCGCGCCGTTCAACACTCTCTGAATCGTCGGCTGACTCGCCTGAGTCTGCCAGCCGAAGTAATCCACGCCGTCGTATGCGAGTGTGATCCGATATTTCATAGGCGCTTCTTGAACCCGTTTGTCATACGCGAAATCCTATGCCGTTGTAGCTGTGGCGTCAAGTACTTTGTAGTGTAAAGGGGGTCTTAATAGGATGTATAGGGCAATGAAATTAAGTTTAGACATCAAGATTGGCGGCAGCCTTTGGAGTGCGGCGGCTTTGACGCCGCTTTCCCATTCCTGGATTTGTCGACAGCTCAATTTACAACTGGGAAAGCGGCGTCGAAGCCAAGGCGCTCCAAAGCTTCGCCTTCATCCACGCTAGACTTAACGCCATTGACCTATAGGGCTCATAAGATTTATGAGCCCTATACATCCTACACGACACATTCATGGAGTAAGAGGTTTGTCGGGCTTGCCTTCGCTGATCAAAATCACATCGCGGATGACCATCCCCCGTTCGCAGGCCAAAAGCTTTCCGTCGCGCGACCAGGCGAAGCGGAAGATTCGATCCGAGGTGAAATTAGTCAATTGGGTGGCCGGGCCGCCGTCAATCGGCTTGCTCCAGATGTTGGAGACGCCTTGTCGCGTGGCGATGTAAGTCAGCGCGCGGCTGTCCGGAGACCAGCGGATAAGTGAAAATTCGGGCTTCGCCATCCCTTCGACCAGGGTGAGTTCGCCCCCGGCAAACGGAATGAGCGCAGCCTTGAGATTACTGTCCTTCTGGTCATGGTAAATACAGGCGATCCATTTTCCGTCGGGCGAGACCCAGGGACGGGAAGCCAAAGCGGTACTCAACTGCTCCGGCTCGCCGCCGTCAATAGAGACCTTCCAGAGCGATGGATATCCATTGATAATAGCCGTGTAAACGACCCAGCGCCCGTCGGGCGACAGACTGGGAAAGCGATCGTTGGCGCCGCGCGTCAGTTGCTTCAAGTCGCCGCCATCAATATCCATTCGCCAGATATGGCCGCTCCCGGCGCGGTCTGAGACGAAGACGATATGACGGCCGTCGGGCGTAACGACCGGCATGAGATCGGCCTGCGCGTCTCGTGTGAGTTGTTTCTGGGGCTTGCCGTCAGCGGTTGTGACCCAAATGTCCACGTTACCGCTGGCCTGAGAGCCATATACCAGTCGTTCATCGGGAGTCCAATCCAGGCCGAACACCTCGCTGAAACTGCCCCCGAAACTGGATTGAACCCGCGGCGCGCGCTCGGCGTCAAAGCCGCTAGCGCCCTTCGACACGACCGAGATGCGCGAAACGCGGTCCGTCCGCTGAGTAACTATTGCGCCTGGCGCGACGAGGTTTGATGAAACGCTGACGCTGTCGTAGTTGTTCATATCTCTCGTCACAGGACGGGCTTCGCCTTTCGGAAAGGTCAGCAGCCAGATTTGATCGGAATACACCCCCCAGTTCCGCTGCCAGGCGTTGAAGACTAATCCGCTGCCATCGCTGAGCCAGGCCACCTGGCCAATGAATGACCAGGCCTGCGAACCAATCGGCTCGAATGAGCCGTCTTCGACGCGGACAGCCAACACCTGATCCATGGAGTTTCCGCCTTGGTCGATCACGGCCGCCGCGCAAGCGATTACGCGACCATCCGGCGACCACGACGGCCCAGCCAATGACAAAATCTCCCTCCGTTTCCGCGTCAGCAACTTTCGTTCCTCCGAACCATCGTTCCTGGCGACAATTAGAGAGGCTTCTTGCTGCTCCGGATAGCCGCGGACGAAAGCGAAATACTGGCCATTGGGCGAAAACGTAATAGGGCTGTCAACGTCCGCCATTATTTCGCGCGGCGCGCCGCCGAGCAGCGGAACCTGGTAGAGCTTGCTCAAAGTCTCGCCTTTCCGGCGCGCGACGTAGTAGATGAGGTTGTCATCGAGTGAAAACGTCATGCGGCCGAAGATGACTTCCGAGGGAGCGACGATCTGCGTGCTGCTGTTGGGCGTCACCTGTCTGACCCATAGGCTTTGCAGACCGTCGTCTTCCGCCGCATAAACGACGAACTTGCCGTCATGTGAAATCGCCGGGTTCAAGGCCTTGCCTGAAGCCGTCAGCATGATGAGCGCGGCCTGCTGAAAAGCGTCCCCGGCTTGCCCGCCGTTATTGCCGGATCGGCGGCTTGCGACAACGAGAGCCAGGACGACGACGGCCAGACTGAACGCTATCAATGTCGCGACCGCCACGGATCTATTTCGACTGAGCGGTTCAGTCGCGACTTCGACGGCGGCCGGAAGCGTTTGTTCGCGCCCATCCAACTGATCCTCGCGCTGATCCGCTGGTTCGCCGGCAGGCGCCGGCGCGTGGCCATTGACCGCAATCGCCTCCTCCTGCGCCGAAACGCCATTGACCGCCAGCGACTGCACGCCGGCGACGAACCGGTAGCCGCGCTTCGGAATCGTTTCGATATATTGCGCTTCGGCAGTCCCGTCACCCAGCGCTCGACGCAGTTGCGAGATGTTTTGTGTCAGGTTGCTTTCTTCGACGAAGGTGTCCGGCCAGAGCGATTGCATCAACTCATCCTTACTCACCACGCGCCCGCTGTTTTCGACCAGCACGAGCAACGTGTCGAAGACCTTAGGCGGGAGTGGCGTCATTCGCCCATCACGCACTAACAACCGCTCTTCTACATCCAGACGAAATGGCCCGAATTCATACAATTGTCTTGTCTGTTTCAACATAAACAACTCTGGGAATATCTTCAGAACTCGTTTGCAAACCGCTTGGAATCCTCTCGGCTATTTTTGAGGATTTCTTCAAGACTTACAGCTCTGTGTGTCGCTAGATGTTCCAGCGCAGCGGAGATCATGCCGACGGACAGGGATTGGTAGCGCAATTCCCCGTCGGCGTGGTCAGTCTGCGAGCATTTTAGTCCCAAATAATCTGGTCTCACAACCTGGTCGGCGCCGCCGGCCGACTGGGATCAAGCCGGAGGGGGGAATTCTGCCATGCGATGAAAACGAAGAAGACATGTCAGCAACTGCGAGCGGTTGACCGAACCGTTATTCGTCAACCGCTCGGTTTTTTCCCAATCTTCTTAGAGGGGGGATAAGAAATTATGTTCGACACTTCCAAAATTAAATCGAGCGCCGTCGCGGCGCTGATTCAGAGAAATAAAAATCATGGCTGAAAACGTATTCACGCTTCCCGGTGATGACTCGCATTCGCTCAAACGCCCGCGCGCCTTCAAGGCGATCCTTTACGGCGGCCTGGCCGTCGGCGTTTTGGACGGGATGGCCGCCGTGATCCTGACCCTAATAAACGGGAGGAATCCGGGTCGTATGTTTCAAGGCATCGCCAGCGGGTTGATCGGCCGCGCGTCTCTCGAAGGCGGGTGGGCGACCGTCCTGCTCGGCGTGTCGCTACATGTTCTGATCGCGTTCATCTGGGCGACAATCTATTACGGCGCGAGTCTCAGGATCCCGACGCTGATCAGGCGACCGGCTATATGGGGGCCGATTTACGGGGTAGTAGTCTATTTCGCCATGCAAATCATAGTGCTGCCATTGTCGGCGATCCGGCTGTATCCCGAGGGTGGCCCCCCCGAGGGAGTCCGGCTGGCGCCTTTCTTATTCGCGGGGAATTTGCAAGGCATGTTGCGACAGATAATCGTGCACATAATCTGCGTCGGGCTGCCGATCGCTTTCTTCGCCTGGCGGTCAGCCAAATCGGATTGAATGTCTAAAGGAAGGATAAAGAGAAAGATTATGTGTTCGGTTCGCTCCGCAAATGAACGGCGCCGCGATGCGCCAATCACCGCCTGCTGCCCGGTTTGATCGCGATCGAACCTTCCCGACACATCGGGCACTCTTCGGGAGCGTAGGTTGCGACTTCAAGCGCGGCCAGTGCCAGCCGCGGAAGGCCAAGGTCGACCACGCTCCCGTCCTTTTTGAGGCTGCGGTCGATCAACGATCCCGCGCCCGCCGCCACGCCTCCATGTTGGGCGACCACTTCCATCACCTCGCGCGTCGAGCCTCCGGTCGTGACCACGTCTTCGACTACCAGGCAGCGCTCGCCCGGTTTGATCTGAAAGCCCCGGCGCAAGGTCATCGTCTTTTCCTGCCTTTCGGTAAATAGCGCACGCACGCCGAGAGCGCGCGCCACTTCGTGCGCCACGATCACGCCGCCGAGCGCCGGGGCGATCACCAGGTCTAAGGGGCCGATGTCCGGGTCGGCCATCGCCTTGGCCGCCAACTCGGAGCCCAGTCGTTCGGCGACGGCCGGATGTTGCAACACCAGCGCGCATTGCAGGTAGCGGTCGCTGTGAAGCCCAGATGTGAGCAGGAAATGACCTTTCAGCAGGGCCTCGTTCTCTTCAAAAATCTTCAATACGTCTTCGACAGTCATAAGCTTGGAACATGCGGCGGCGCGGCGCCGGGAGCGGTAGCGCAGGCCGCCATCGAACAGGTTTCTAACGCTCCTGGCGCTGCTCCGATGTTTGTTGTCCGATCAAAATAAAGCGGTAAGGGAAATGGCGGAAAACCTGCAGCCCGATTCGCGACGCGTCAGCAAGCTCCGCGATGTCGCGCTCGGTGAAGCTGCGAAGTACGGAGACGGCGGAATCGTTCCTGACCAGGCGATTGCGCGTGAAGATTCGCGTCAGCAACTTGATTGAGTAATAAGCGATCGGATGTCGCCGCAGGTCGTTGATGATGAAGGCCACGCGGGCTACGCGGGCGAAGCTTTCGATCAAACGGGCCGCCTGCCGGCTCTCCAAATGATGCAGGAACAACGACGCCATTGCGAAATCGAAGCTGCGATCTTCGAACGGCAACTCCAGCGCGTCGGCGCGGACGACTTTGATTTCTGGATAGCCCTCGGTCTGCCGCCGGGCTTCCGTAGCCACGATCTCATTCAGATCCAGGGCGACGAATTCAACCTCGATCCCTCGCGTGCGCGCCCACGAGACGATCCGCGCCGGAATGTCCGCCGACCCGGCGCCGACGTCGAGCAGGCGAACCCGCCGCGCCTCTGTGGCCCAAACAGTTTGGATCATAGGGAATAAATGGCGGGTCAGCGCGCGCCCTCCGCCCAGATATCGGTTGACGCGGCGCAAATCGGCCAGGTTTTCTATCATCTCAGCGGCCGTGTAATCGCCGCCGTCCATCAACTCGGTTTCACGGCTGCGCTCGGCGAAAGAAGCGAACATTCCACTAGCCTTTCCTGCGCCCAATTGAATCACATTGAATCTGTTGCATTCTTATTCACTTTGCAGCCGCACGGAGTCAACGCGATTGAATGAGATTGAAGCATTTTGAACGTCTTTCGTCTCAGGGGCGTCTCTTGCGGAGCGGATCTGTTTTCCGCTCCGCAGAGTTTTCGGCTTGTTTGTCGCTCGAACGACACACAAGCCTGACCAATCAACGCGCCGTAACCGCGATGACCAGCTTCCGGCAATTTTACCCTGCCTGCTTGTCATCACGCCAACGACGCCTTTCAACGAAAGGCTGATCGATGACACCGAAACGCAACCCTAATAATACTGTCTCATTGGACACTCTTTACAAACGTCTTGGACAGACGTTTACCGAGATCATCAACCACCCGGCCACATCGCCCCAAGTTATCAATCTCTTCCTCGGTCTCTCAGCTCTTGCGAGCAAGACGCCCGTGAGGATTGCCAGAAAGCCCAGACAATCGGCGTCAAGGGGGTGACTATGACAACCGAACGCCGAATCAATCGCGGTCAATTCCGCAAGGGCCATGATCCGCGCCGGCATCGCTTCACTCGCGATGAGTGCGTGAAGGGATTCTGGGCCGCGCTCGATTCGATCATCACCCGATACCCCGACGCCATAGATTCCAGCGGCAGACACATCGCTTTCGATTTCCTCAAAGTCGCGGGCCGACTCAACAGCAAGGAGGGGACGCGATGATCGAATCACGCCAAGTTTTTATCAACTTGGCGAATGCAATAGCCGATGCGCTGGAATGCCCCGAGACGCCGGCGAGTTTGGCCGATGTTCTGTCTGAGGCTGTCAACCCGCTCGCCGAGCTGCTCGCGCCGACGTCGCCGAACGCGGTCAACATCGCCACCCTTCGGGGGCTGGCGACGGCCGCAATCGCCATAGATGACGATGTGACCAGGCCGGATCTGGCATCGCTAGATAAGCCGATAGAGGCCTGCGCTGGCGACTGATTACGTACAAAAACGCAGAGAGCTTGTCGGCGCGTAAACGCCGGCAAGCTCTGACATCGATGGAAAGGATCTTGAAATGTCATCACAAAGACGCGGCTTCGGTCAGCGCATCAACTCCTGGCTCAGCGAGCCGGAAGGCGAGACGTTCAAGGATGGCAAGTGGCGCTTCTGGTTTCTGACGCTCTTATGCCTTTCGATCTTGAATGCGATTCTCACGTCATCAATCTTCGGCTCAAACAGACAGGGATTCATAGGCTCGATCACGCTGGCAGTGGGTGCGCTTGTGGCCTGGCTTTGCGTGGGAACATTGCATTACAGCGATTCGAGAGACGCGCGGCTTGCGCGTGGCGTTTCCCTTCTCGATTCAATCTCACTCTGCTTTGTCATCGGCCATTTTTGCTTTCTGCTTTGGGCGCAAGGTCACTTACTCACGATCCAAGCGAATGAGGCCAAATACGAAGCGAGCGCGGCGATCTACAACGAAAAGGCGGAAAAGATTTCGATTGATAACGCGAAGATTGCGGCGGCGGCTGAGCGGATCGCACAGGAAGAAACGAAGCGGGCGAGGATCGAGAACGATACGATCTATCAGGCCCGAAAAGCGGCGCAGGCTGGCGCGCGGATTAGCACTCAGCGCGCCGGATCGCAATCAATCGCCCCTTCTCTCTCCACATCTCCTATCGAACTTGAGAAGCCGGAGAAACCGAAAGAGACATCGGCGGATTTTCTGTCAAGGTGGGATGCGTGGATAAGAGCGGCGAGTTTTGGCGAGTTGATTCTCGCGGCGGCGACTCTGATTTTTATCCGCAATCGTTCAGCCAAGTTCAACGCTCAAAGCGCGGCGGCATCTCAGCCAATCCAGATGCACTATCTAGGCGACCGCTCTTTTGTGTACTTGCCTGATGGACGGAAGAGAGTCACGCATTCATCGTATGACCCCGCTGAAGTGGGAATGATCGTTGATGCCGATTACGAATTCCCTTCAGTTCTTGATGACGTCGATGTCATCGAAAAGCGGTCTCCATCGAGGCGTCAAAATCTCACGACGCCGGCGGGGAAAGACACCCGTGTCTTACCGAAGAAAAAAGACACAGCTAAGACGCATGCGTCTTTCGATTCTGGCTATTTATCCGAGGGCGCAAAGCGACTGCGCGAGGCTTTGAGCGACATCAGTTTTCACACTCCGGGTCGCAGTTTCAAGATCGACATCAAGTCTGCCTATCTCTGGATTCGCCAGATGCAGGCCAATCAAGGGACACAAGAGACGATCCACAGCGCAAAGGTCAAGCTCGACATCCTGACCGATGCGATCACGATGGAGCGAAGCGCATTCACGGAAAGGCTCAGAAAATTTCTAAATCAAAATGGATTTGAGTTATGACTCAACGAAGCACACCACATAGGGAGCAAAGAGAGTTGGGGCTAATCGCATCTGCATTGTGGCAGCTCTCATGGCTGTGTATGATGTGTTCATCAGCTCGATTGTCGCTTTTTCATGAGTCTAAAACGTGGCGGCGCCTCGGGCTTTTTCTATTTGGGGCAAGCTCAGCCGCCGCCACATTCATTCCACCTTCCACTTTTTTTCATTTGAGTCGGGAGTCACGGCGCCAGGCCGAAATAGAAATAGCCTGAGCGCAGCCGCGCGCGACGATCAGGCTAACGAGAGGAGTCTTCACCAATGGCCAGGTCAAAACAAGGTTCAGTTGTCGAAAGAGGAAAGAAAGGACAAAAGAAACGCCTCTACGCCCGGATCCGCTTGACCGAGCGAATCGGCGGCAAGACGGTCAAGCATGAAAAATTCGCCCGCGTCCGGACGCGGAGCGAGGGTAGGGAAAAGGCCAAACAGATGCTACGCGAGTTGGAAGACCACGGCGCGCAGATTTTTGAGGGCAAGGCGATGGCCTTCGACAATCTGGCTGAAAAATACGAGGCGGCCAAAGTCGTCGAGGCCGAGTACCGCGGCGACGTGAAGATACGCGGAATGCGATCGCCTAAGTCGGCAAAGGCCCAACTCAAGACGCTGATCAAATTCTTCGGAGACACGCCCGCCGGCGCGATCGATGCCGAGATGGTGCTGTCGTTCAAAGAGAGCAGGCTGCGTCAGAAGAGCAGGCGCGGCAAGCAGATCAAAGTGGCCACGGTGAACCGGGAACTGGAGCGATTCTGGGCCGTATTCAACTTCGCCAGGCGCAAACGATGGCTGAAAGAATCTCCGTTCGACTATGACCATGACGAACCGCTTATCAGCAAGGCGGACGAGCTGCGCCGCGACCGGCTGCCGACCGATGAGGAGGAGGCCCGTTTGCTGTCGCACTGCACTGGCCGGCGCGAACACATGCGCGCGATCATCATCGGGCTGAGTGACACCGGGATGAGGCCATCAGAGTTGTTTCGTCTGCGATGGAAGGACGTGAATTTTGACGCCGGCGTGATCAAACTGCGGAAGGAAACCACGAAGACGATGCAGCCGCGCTGGATCGGCATCACCGAGAGGTTTGAGGCGGAGCTAAAGAGACTTTGGAACATTAGTCTGCAACATCCTGAACAACTGGTCTTCGGCATCAAGAATAGCGTGAGCACTTCCTGGGAGACGCTTTGCAAACTCGCCGACGTCAAGGACCTCCAAATCCGCGACTTCCGCAACAAGACCAGCACTGACTACAAGCTCGCCGGCATACCCACCGAGCTGGCGATGAAGGGAACCGGTCACACCCAGCATCGCACGTATGAGGGATATGTCAAGGTCGATCAGCAGATCGCGCGGCAGATCGCCCAGGACCTGGAGAGGCATCGGCGCGAGCGCCAGCAAAGAGTGAGAGACGCTCACGTCGAGAAGGTGAATTAATTCGTCAACCGGAAAATAGAAGAGGCGTGATGTTACTCCTGCCTCTCGAATGGTCTCTTAAACACGGAGGATTTGAGCTATGGGGAATCGAAAAGCGCAATCGTCAAAGTAAGCGCCCAAGCGCAAAGGCGCGAAAGCGAAACAGACGCCTAAGCCTGAGCCGGGCGCCACACCGATAGATCGCACGGAGCTGGTCTATGGCCTGCCGTCAGGCCAGCGTTTGCTGGCGCGGATCGCGCAAGGTCAGAAGGAAGGGCAGAACATTGAGGAAGCGATGCGCGAGCTTATCGAGCGGATCAACAGACTCGAACAGGGCCTGATGTCCACTCACTCAAAAATCGAGGAGTTTAAGTCAGCCTTCTTTACGGCCAATACTGCTAGCGAGCAAATCGGCGCGCTTATTCTCTACCACGGCTTCATCTCCGGAAAACTGTTTGGCGGGTACTACAATCTGCCGCAGGACTCGCTGGACGGCGATTATCTACTCTTTCTGAGAGACATTCTTCTGCATGATTGGCTCTGGCACGTCACGGCTGAACGTTACGGCCAAACAGAGCTAAGAGAACTGGCGATGAGAATGCAAGGAACCTTCCTCACGTTCGTCTTCAAGAAATTGGCTGAAGCCGAAGCCGAACGGGGAAGCGCGCTGACGGTGGCAGAGCGCGGCGAACTGATCGAGAGCTTCACAGAGTTATTATGGGATTACATCGACGCCGAATTCCCGATCGAACCCGATGAGTCGGGCGATGAAGTTGTCGAAGAATATCGAGGGCCTGGCCGTCCGCCAAAGTTCGACGCCATAGAAGCAACCAACCGGTATCTTGACTTGTGGCCAATCCGACATAGGCGAAAGCCATATGCAAGTAACAACATCGATGGCGAGCTTGTTAAGCAAGTGATGCGCGACATGAAGATCGCGGCGTCACATCGGACGGTCTGCCGAGGCATTCAGCGTGAGATCGCATATCGAACTGGCGAAGTAACATACCCGCTGGAGATCACCATAAAAGTTGATGAACAGGAATTTTCCCGAATTGCCAAGCTGGCGCGGAAGAAGGGCCACGATCTGCCCAAACTATCGCACAAAGAGACCGTCCGCGCGGCGCTTGGACTGCGACCGCGCAGGTATCAAAAAAGCGAATAATTTCGTCCATCGGATCGTGCACAGCCCCATGAATATTGGTGTCTGCGCATTTTTGCCCGAATAATTTTGTCACCGTACTCTTAGCATGTCGGCAATTACGCCGGCCAATTGCAGAAGGAGATGTTTTATGGCGCAGCGAACTACTATCAGCGATTTACGCGCCCGCGTCCGGGAATTAGAGGAAGAGAACCAGAGTTTAAGCGAAACCCTGGATGAGGTTTATAACCTGGTCGCGCCTGAGTCTGAGGAGGGCGAGGGCGATGGCGATGACGAGGAAGAATGACGGGCACGGGCGAGGCTTTGATGGTCTCGCCCGCCGTTTTTTATCGTGAATCGAGAGGCAGCAATGAACTTGAAGAACAAGAAGGCGCGCAAGGCCGTTGAGCGCAGGATGGCTCAAAAGTCGAGGGTCAAAAACATAAAACTCAAGCCGGAGATGACACGCAGAGAGATCGACCGAAAGATCAAGCAGTCAGCGCGAGGATACGATCTAGAAGGCGAGCCGGAGGTTGGTGACAGGGTGATGGGGATGGAGCCGGAAGAATTTTTAGAGTTTGTTGGCCGCGAAGACGTGAAGATTACGAATCTTCCAGCATCGCGCCGTCTTCAGCGAAAAGTGGCTGAAATCAAAATCGCCCAGTTGGTGCAAGCAAACACGAAGCTCGCGAAGCGGATCAACCGCATTCGGCGGATGATCGAGTACTGAAAATCAGGGAAGGTAAGGAATAGCTGGGGACGCCTCACGCCCCCAGCTAGCCGTGCGGCGGGCATCTGTGGTTTTTGAGTCCTACCCGGATGTCTGCCGCTCAATTTAGTCAAAGCCGATGCAGGCGGCTCGACTGGCGAAATTATAAACAAGCCCAGCTACAAGCCCTACTGCAATCGGACCAGAACTTTGATTCTCTGAATGTTTGGCGCCACAAAATTCCACAGAGAATTTACAGCGCTTTGACAGTGGATTTACAGCGCTTTGACAGTGGATTTACAGCGTTTTGAGGCCACATTGATGGAGATACAAGCCTGAACCCTACCAAATCAGTGAATGGCGCGATGAACGGCGCAGTGAATGACGAAGTTATGGCGCTGATATGGCGGTTGCGAGACTGAATCGCAGGAAGGAGTGTAATCGTGAGCAACCATTTTGACCATCTCTTACTTTTGGTGACTGTCCGCACGAGATTGGCCAACTCCGATGTGATCGAGCAAGAGCGCAACACCTACCGAGTGACTTTCGAGCGTGACGGCGAGGGCGGCTATCACATCCACGCCGCGCCGATATCTGGGGGTGAAGATTGCGTAGAAAGACATCCCGAGCGCCCTTACTGGCTTGAGATTACCTGCCTGAATCTTTCCCAGATTCAGGCGATGTTACAAGGGAAGGCCGGGGACAAATCGCTGTCGAAGTGGACAGGAACGTTGTCGAAAGCGCCTCTCTTCGCACCTTAGAACGGCAGCCACGATGCGTTGAACGCGTTGTATCGGCCGCTCCATTGCCGGGGATACCCAGACATAGGCCACGCTCGAAAAACGCAAGGAACGCCGTTTTAAGCGCAAAATAAAAGCCGCGTCAGAGTAGCGCGGCCGACCGCCAACACAAACAAAAAAATGCTTGCGGCGATTGGCGGCGGCGCAAGCAAAAACGAACAAAATAACTATGGCCGAACAATACACCAAAACCCATTCCAGGTTCCACACCGAATCGTCATCACCAAACAAGCAACACCATGCCCAGTCCGGGCGAAGTGTCCCCACAAACGCAGGAGAGGGCCAAATGGAATCGGCAAGTATTCCGACAAAACAGACGAAATCCGGCGCCGAGCTTCTTGATGACCTGGCGCGAGATATTGATGCGGCTGTCGCCGGACAAACGTCAGCATCGACCGACAAAGGCGAGACAGAGACGGTTGACAACGCCGCTCCCGCGCCTAGCTGGGCCGCGCGGCTTGCGCCCCAACACGCTAAGCTCATCACCGACTCGGAGATTTCGCCGGAGGTGGCCGAAGCGCGCGGTTATTTCACAGCGACGAAAAAAGCCGAACTAAAGCGGCTTGGATTCAAGGACTACCAACAATTGACGCCGGCGCTGGTCGTTCCGATTTATGGCGTGACCGGCGATATCGTGAATTATCAGATAAGGCCAGACCATCCACGCATTCAAAAATCGAAAGATGGCAAGTCAGCGAAGCCGCTGAAGTACGAAACCGTAGCAGGCTCTCGGATGGCGCTCGACGTTCCGCCGCCGGCGCGTAAGTGGCTTGGCTATCCAAAGCGCCCTCTGTTCATCACTGAAGGCGTGCGAAAGGCCGATGCCGCAGTTTCGCGCGGTCTGTGCTGCGTCGCATTGCTCGGCGTCTGGAATTGGCGAGGGACGAACGACGAAGGCGGATTGACGGCGCTCGCTGATTGGGAACATGTCGCGCTGAAGGGCCGCAAGGTTTACATCACGTTTGATTCTGACGTGGTTGAAAAAGAGGCTGTCCAGTACGCGCTTGCGCGGCTGAAGGCGTTTCTCGGATCGCGCGGCGCCGATTTGAAGATTATCTATCTGCCGTCTGGTGATGGCGGCGTGAAGGTGGGTTTAGATGATTATTTCGCCGATGGCCACACCGTTGACGAACTATTCGCGCTGGCGACCGATAAACTGCGCGTCACGATTGATACCAGTGAGCGAGATAAGCCGATCGACAAAGTCATCTCGAAAATGCTGGCAGATGGCCGCGTTCTCGAACAGATCGCCGGCGGACAGTTTGCGGTCTACGATCCTAAGACAGGCAAGATCGAATACGGCCGCAAGGTCGAGACCGACGATGCAATCTACCGTCCGCTCGATGATGACTTTGTGTTGAAGGGCGGCTTGTTCCTGCCGGATCGCCTAGTCGACTACGGCGATGATGTAACGCTCGACGCTGAAATCGAGACTTGCATCAATCGGTACTCTGACGTTCCTGAGCGGGAGCGCAGGCTATCGGCCAGATACGCGCGGCTGAGTTACCTGACAGACAAGCTCAGTGAAGTCGCATATCTTCACGCGATTGGGCCGCGTGGCAGTGGCAAGTCGCGTTACATCTGCACGACCGGCATGCTTTGCATGCGTTCCGTCCTTGTGACCAGTCCGAGCGCGGCCAGTCTCTACCGGATGATGGACGCGTACCATCCAACGCTCATCATTGATGAATGTAATCTTGCAACGAACAATGAAGATACTCAGGCGTTGATTCAAATCCTCAACAGCGGCTTTCAAAGACTCACAAGCATTTCTCGATGCGAGAAGGGCGCGGACGGCCAACAGACCGTCAGGATGTTTTCGCCATTCGGGCCGAAGCTCATCGGCGGGTTGAAGCTCTCTGACAGCGAAGCGTTTGAATCGCGCTGTGTTCAGATGCGCCTCGAAAAAACAGCTCGCAAAGATATTCCGTTTCGGATGACTGACCGAATGCTTGCGGACTTCGCCGAATTGCGCGCCAAGCTCTATATGTGGCGGTTGAAGAATCTGCGCCGCGACTGGGAGAAAGCCTTCGACGACTCCGAACGACAATTAAAGAGCTACCAAATCGAACCGCGCTTCGTTCAGATCGCAATCCCGATCTACGGAATGATCGCCGACAAGGGCCTAAAAGAAGACTTCGCCGCAATGATGGAAGTCCGGACAATTGACGCAGCGAACGAAAAGAAAGAGAGCTTTGACGGTCAGATCGTGGCGCTTGTTCATAGTCAGCTATTCGACGTGATGGACGGCGAAGAAAACGGGAAGAATGTCACAAAAGCGATATGGAAAAACGGAGCGCCGCCAACACTCGAAGACGGCGAACCATGTGAGGCGCTCGCCATCCCAAGACTTGCCGAACTTCTAAACGCCACTCTACCGGACAAGAGAAAGGTCGATAATCGGTGGCTCGGCAAGGAGTGTCGCAACCTGGGATTTCTTACCAGGGAGATCACAAAACAGTCACCTTACCGGAAAAAATCCGCTGTCGTTTTTGACCGCACAAGCCTGGAAAAAGTATTCGCAAGCTTCTCTCTGCCTATTCCGGCAAATTCTGATCCGGCACATCCGGCATGTGAGCCTAAACCTGCTAATGCCAATAATTTGCGGATGCCGGATCAGAAAAAAAGTGAACCGTCTGGCGAAAGCTCATCCGGCATCCGCAAGCTAAACAAAACAGATAACTTAACTGACCATGCCGGATGTGCCGGATCAGAATTTCCGGAATATAGCCCGGAAGAGTCTGCATGGTCTCCATCCGGTCAGGATGCCCCCCCTCCGACCAGGGACGGCTACCACGTCCCACAAGAGATCTGGCCGGCAGATTGGAAAGCGCCTTGGGATAACGATCGAATCCTCGATGCGATCGCCGAATAAATTAAAAACAGGAGAAGGACATGCAAGAAACAAACATACAAAGCGGTTGGCCAGTCTGCCTGATAGATTGGCCCGATGCACGGGCGATCCTCGAAGAGAAATTTGACGACCGCGAACACTGGCTACTGATTATTCACGGAAGCGCGATGCGTCTTTTGGTAGAGATTGAAGGGCGTTATTACGCCGACGAGCGCAACAAAGACTTTACAGTTATTGCTGCGATTCATTGCGGCCATCCGTTCAGCATAGTCGCCGCGCGCAAGCGACACATGCTGGCCTATCAACTCGTCAGTCTGCTGCGTCAGTTCACCGACGCTCACATCAGCGAGCGGGAGGTTCTTCAACGTGACGTGGGAATTGTCGCGCCGGACTGGGCGATGGACGCCGCGATGGAACTGACCAGGCTATTCACACGCGACGATTTGGCCATAGTGTCATAAGGGACAGCGTTGAAAAATACTGCATAAGTCAATCTGACCTGAGATGGGAACGCCGCACGCGTCGATCTTGCCGGATGCCGCGCACGGCGTTGAGTGTGAAATATAGATGGGCCGAAGCATCTCACAACCAGATCGAGACGAACGAGCGCAGGCGCTCAAGACCATTTACGACGGTCTGCGAATGGCGCTTGATGGAGCATATGCTTACCAACTGTCTTGCCTTCGGCTCGATGACCAGGCCAACGACCAGGGCGAGGCCTCGGCGCGGATCGTCAAGGAGATCGCGCTGGCGCCGATGCCGAATGACAAGCGAGAGCTGACCGTTAAAGAACTGGCCGACATTTGGGGAGTCTCCGACCGCTCAGTCTACAAATGGAAAGATGAGCAAGGGCTGCCATTCAAGAAGCATGGCCGGCTTCTCCGGTTCGATTGGATCGAGGCTGACCAATGGGCGAAGAGGCATCGAGAATCATTCAACAAAGCGCGGCTGCGCGTGGTAAAGTGACGCCGCTCCGAAGCGGCTGCAACCAACTAGGAGTAGGTTACGATGAGCGTTTTCAAGCGCGATCCGAAGACCGGGCGCACGGTCAAGGACAATCAGCCGGGCGTCTGGTATTACAAGTTTCAGCACAAAGGGCAACCGTACATCCAAGCGTTACCGGGCATCACATCCAAAGCCCAAGCCAAAGCCATCGAACAGGCCAAGCGTTTTGAAGTCTTCAGCGGCGTGGCCGTTCATCAGGAGATGCAGCAAGAGATACAACTGCTCACGCAACAAGTAGCCGCTCTACAAAGCGAGTTGGCCAGAAAGAACAGCGAGAGCAACAAGGCCGGGGATAAAGAAATACTGTTTGAACGGTTCATTGATATCTGGCTGACTGATAAGCGAATCGCCAACGCGGACAGCTTTCCGGACTATGGGCATGCTTCAAAACTCTACCTCAAACAATTCAAGGGGTGGATGCTGCATACCATCACGACCGCCGATGTTGAATCTTTCAGGCAGTCGCGGGCTGCAGTGCGAACTAACAGGGGAACCACTCGCGCGAAGGCGACACTTGATAAAGAGATCGCCATTCTATCCGGTCTCTTCTCAATGGCGGTCAGACTGGGTTATCTCCGCTCCAATCCTTGCAAGGGAGTAAAGCTTTACAGGCCGGACAATCGGCGCCTTGTCATTCTCGAAGAAGACGAGGAGCGACGCCTATTCGATGCGCTTACCGGCGAACGGGAGAAATTGAGGCCGCTGGTATCGCTTTACCTGCACACCGGGCTGCGTTTGCGTGAGCTGTCCGAGTTGCGATGGGAGAAAGTAAAGTTCTCCGATAACGAAGACGAGCGCGAAATTACCGTACTCGGCAAGCGCAAGAAGTGGCGAGATGTTCCTCTCAATGACACCGCGTATGCAGTGTTGAAGGAATTACGCGCGAAGAGTGACGGCAAAGGGCGCGTCTTTCCGGAATGGAGCGCGGTGAGCATTAGCAGACAAATATCGGTCGTCTGTGACGAAATTGGATTGCCCGACATCACAACACATTCATTCCGTCATACCTTTGCGTCGATACTGGCTAGGCGGGGAGATGTAAACCCGGAACAGTTGCGCTTGGTGATGGGCCACACCAATTTGAAAACGACCCAGCGATACTTTCACATAGACAAAAAGTCGCTGCGCGAGGCGGTCAAAAAGCGCGAAAACCGGTAATGGGGCGATAGTGATCCGTGAGGCTTCGGCAAGCCGGATACTGTTGGCGAATTCCAAATCCAGCAATTTCAACGGCTTCCAATCGGAATATCCAGGCAGGA